>JAIDXU010000256.1 GCA_029058455.1 Paramuribaculum sp. | reverse complement strand
CCCTGTCCTCCGGGATGGATGCTTCCACCGCCCGAAGCCTATGCTATTGAGCAAGATGGAACTTTCGGCCCCAAAAGTCGCGGCAAAATCAATGAAAATAATCTTGGCATTGATTTTAACTTCTATGCATATAGCCCTCAAACCATATGGTTTCCCTTTAATAGCACCCGAGGCTCTGGACCTCAAACAGGATACTATTGGACTGCTCCCACCAAAGGAAAGTGTATCTTCTCTTTCGTTGACCCTACAGTCGGTGGCAAATTTACAACACAAGTAACTGTAAGTTCGGTAAGATGCATTAGCGAAAAAAAGGAGTAGTGTCAGGGTGATTTGCCTGTGTTTTTTCCTATCACTTTATATCTGATTATGCCATGAAACAAACCAATCGTATCACACTATCGGTGCTGTCGGCTTTGACAGCCTTTCCCGCCGCGCACTCTCTGGCGGCCGATGTCGGCAATAATAAATCCGACCAAAAGCGTCCTAACGTAATCCTCCTCGTGGCCGATGACCTTGGTTATGGAGATATGGAGTGTTACGGCGCGAAAAATATCGAAACCCCTAATGTAAACCGGCTGGCGGCCGAAGGTATACGTTTTACCAACTGTCATGCCACGGCGTCTACCTCAACTCCCTCCCGCTATGGTCTGCTTACCGGTGAATATGCGTGGCGCAGAAGCGACACCGATGTTATTCCCGGCAACTCACGCGCCCTGATTCAGCCTCAGCAGTACACAATTGCCGATATGTTTCACGACAACGGCTATTTTACCGGAGCAATCGGTAAATGGCATCTCGGACTCGGCGATGTGACGGGTCAGCAGGATTGGAACGGTAAGCTCAACTGGACCCCGCGCGACATAGGATTTGACTATCACTATATTCAGGCGGCCACAGCCGATAGGGTGCCTTGCGTTTATCTGGAGCAGGATACTGTGGCCAATTATGATCCCTCCGCTCCTATCTATGTGAGCTACAGCTCGAACTTCGAGGGTGAGCCTACCGGGGCAAAAAATCCCGAGATGCTCAAACTCCACCCTACCCACGGACACGATCAATCGATTGTCGACAGCATATCCCGAATAGGTTTTATGAAGGGTGGCGGCAAAGCGCTCTGGAAAGATGAAAACATTGCCGACTCAATAGCCGACCATTCACGCCGCTTCATATTGGAGCACAAGGATGAACCTTTCTTCCTTTATCTTTGCACCAACGATCCTCATGTGCCCCGCTGGCCTCACGAGCGCTTCAGAGGAAAAAATATAATGGGACTTCGCGGCGACGCCCTCGCTTCGTTTGACTGGACTGTGGGGCAGGTGCTTGCCGCCCTCGACGAAGCAGGTATTGCCGACAACACCCTCATTATTCTCACCAGCGACAACGGGCCGATACTCGACGACGGTTATGCCGACGAGGCGGTGGAGCGAATCAACGGTCATTCTCCGTCAGGTCCTTTCAGAGGTTGTAAGTATTCGGGTTATGAGGGTGGCACTATGGTGCCGTTTATAGTGCGCTGGCCCGAAGGTGTCAAAGCCACCGACACTCCCAATAACACGCTGATGAGCCACATCGACATCTTCGCTTCACTCGGCGAACTGATAGGAGCTGAACTTCCTCTCGGAGCGGCAAAAGACAGCGGTAACAGCCTCGATCAGATGCTTGGCCGCAGCATGACCGACCGCCCGTGGGTGAGTGAACTCAACAACTCACGTGTGCTCAGCGTGCGCACGGCGCAGTGGAAATATCTCCCCGCTACCACCAAGAGCAAGAGTCTCGGGTGGGCCGCCAAATATGTTAACGGCAATGTGGAGACCGGCAATGATCCGAAAGATCAGCTCTATGACATGATCAACGACCCCGGTGAGACCACCAACGTTGCCGAGGCCAATCCCGAGATAGTCAAGATGATGAAAGAGGTGCACAGAGACGCTTCCAAAGTTGAATTCACACCTCCCACATATTCTACCGACGATGATGAACATTGGTATTCCTTAACCACTCCGTTGCGTGAAAGTCGTTGTGTTGCGGTCGGCACAAACAATTATTTGCAGGGATTGAGCGAGAGCAACCGTCATTTTGCACGCGGCCAATGGAAGTTTGTGGAACGTGAGGATGGCACCTGTGACATCATCAGCCGCATGAACGGCATCTATATCAATCCGATGGTCTCGGTGTCGGAAAGAATCAAGGGTGTGAAAACAGCGCCTGAAAAAGGCTGGCGCGTTGACTATGCCATGACCGAGGGGCTGGTGGTGTTCTACACCGACGATCTTGAGGCTCAGCTCAACCAATCCACCCAATCGGCCCACTCAAGTCAGATAATGAACTGGGGCGGCGGTCGCCACGATGATGCCGGATGTCAGTTCCTGCTCACCGAAATCAAAGGCAATCCCTATCCTGAAATCAAAATGCCTACAAGAAAGTCCGCTCCCGTAGCTTCGACAGCCGACAATCCCCGATGGTTTACCATCTGTGCCCCTCTGCGCAGCAACTACTATTCGGGTGTGTCATCAACCGACGGACTCATAGGCCAGACCTCCACCTACCTGTTGCCTAACCTGGTATGGCGTTTTGAGGAGCGTGCCGACGGTAAAATGAACATAATCAACATGGAATCGGAGCAGTATGTCAGCCCCACTGTCAAGGCCGGTGGCAAGCAGCTTGAGCTGACCGATGAGGAGCCTGCCGACGGCTGGACCTTCGGTGCGGCCAAAACTTCAGGCTATTATATCATCACAAGCGGTTCAATACAGTTTAACCAGTCGGAGACCTCCAACAACTGGAAGATTCTCAACTGGGGTGACGGCACCAACACCACCGACATAGGTTGCCAATTCCGTTTCACCGATGTGACCGACACCGTTAATGAATTTTCCGGAATACCTTTTGTTCCTGCCGATCAGCGTCGCCCCGACACATATTATGATATGCTTGGCCGACCTGTCGCCAATCCCGGTCATGGCATCTTCATTGCTCCCGATGGCCGCAAGGTGATACTCTGATGAGAAATAGAGCTCTGTCTGATTAAGAGCTCAGACATAAAAAAATCTGAGGTCGTTCATTGTGATACGGCCTCAGATTCTTTTTCTATAAAGAAGATCTCATTTCTTTTTATGGTTCAATAGCCAACTTATTGATTCAGGAGTATAGGCAGCGTTACAAGCTTGCTGATGATTGAGTCCGGGAAGTATGGTAAACACTATTTCACCTCCTGCATCTTGTATTTTTTTGATGTCTGATTCATATTTGGATGCCTTATCTATATCGTTTTCACCCAACGTGAAATATATAGGAGTCTTGGCTACATTTTCCAATGTGTATCTCTTTGGAGCGGCTGATGCTAATTGAGCGGCGGCAAATAAATCGGGATATTGCGATAAGATACCCCATCCTCCTTGTGCACCAAAAGAGGTGCCGAGAAGATAAATCCTTGATTTGTCAGCATTATTCCGAGTTATGACAGTGTCAAGGAGAGATGTGATATTGGCTCCAATCTTTTCCCAGGCAGTACCTTTGGGGCAACGTGGTGCCACAATAATGGCATTAAGATTATTTTCAGTTATATACTCATTAAGAGTTTTAATCGCTGAATGTTGAACGTGTGAGTTATCCTTACCTTCACGTCCACCACCACCATGCAGATATAAAAATACGATTGGGGCATCGGAATTATTACCTTCAAATTTTTTGAGACTGTAATAAAACTCATTTCCTCCGACATTGAGACTATCTGTCTGAAATGTCTGAGCTAACTTTTGAAGCTCGGGATTCATACGCGGGCGTTGCATCTGACGTTCGGTTCTTGGACCTCCGTGACGATTACCACGAGGACCACGCGGCATTTGATTTTGACTCCGGCAAACCAATACACAGGTGAGCAGAGCTAATGTAAGTAAAATAACTTTTTTCATTGTATTTTTTGATTGGTGATATAATAATTGACTATCCGAATATCTAAAAGTTTAATTCTCATCTCACCATGTGGGAGAGTTGAGGGGAATTTCAGATAGGGAGTCGAAGCGGGTAGGCGGCAGCTGGGATATGACATAGAGACCTATGTTCCGGTTAATTAATGAGATTTTCAGGATGAATTTCCGGAAATGAAAATTAAATATTATCTTTGTGGCGCAGTTACATAACGCAGATGCCTCACTCGGGGTTGAGCGGGAGGGCTGCTGACATATAAAAATGCGTTTATCGGCGCTTTTTCTTGGCTTGTTGAAACCTGGAAAATTTCGATTGGAGTCAGGAATTGAGATGACGGTAGATGCCTTTAGGGTGTGTATTCCTTTCACCGGCGGCAAAAGCGAGAGCTTTGGCCATTGGTGTCGCATACATATTCTGCGTGAGGCCTCTGCGTTGTCCGTTCTACTCCAATGGGCAATTCCAGGGCCTCAACAAGCGGAACGGGCAGAGATACAGTCCCTCACGCATTGCTGTTTTTATATCATTCCCTATTTCGGAGAGGCTGCGGGGAGCTTTAACACAATTATCCAATCATGAAGAAAATAGCTGTATTTTTCGCTATTCTGTTAACGTCAATCACCTTCGCAGCTCAGGCCATGACCCCGGCCCCTAAAAAAGTAGGCGTCTATGTAGAGGGAG
>JAIDXU010000255.1 GCA_029058455.1 Paramuribaculum sp. | reverse complement strand
ATTAGGAAGCGAATAATAATCCGCAATAATTAATTGGCTTCTTAGAATCTGACAGCCGGCTCGGAGGCACTGTTGGGTGACCTGATACGGAGCAAACGGGCTATGGTAGGGGATATTCTGCGTGCATCAACAGCCTCGGTAATGCGGGTGGGAGTCACACCGGGCCCCATTATGAAAAGCATTGAGGGCGTATGACTGTCGCGTGACAGATAGTTGTCACCACCTCCGAGATCATCCACAGCCTCCCAGCCGGGATTGACCGATATTATCACATCACCCGAGTGTTCGGGAGATGTGTTGCGTCTCAATGCATTGGGGTTTGAACCCACACGGGCTGCAAGCACATCGTCGATAGTATAGGCATGGCTCACGCCACTCATGCGGTTGAGGAATTGAGCGGCCTGTTCGCGCACGGTTTTGGCATCGAGTTTGTGCTCTTTTATAAGATTGTGATTGAGATAGAAATTGCGGTCATGATAGCCCGATACCCATTCACCGTTACCGTGAATGGCCATGAGATACATGTTTAACAGACTTTTAGCCTTACGGGCTGAGAATTGACCGGTAGGCACTTTCCATCGCTCATCATCAGCTTTGGAAGATGTGCGTGCAGGAATACCTGCGAGGAAAATGAGAGTGGATCCGTTGCCTTTGCGGGCGTCAACCGCCTTAAACAGTTTTTCAAGGTCACGATCAAGCCGGAGATAGGAGTCCATCGTCTCCACACGCTGATCGGCATATAGAGAATAGGGATAGGGTGCCAGACTATATGCCACCGAAAGCATATCCACGCCGGGATGCTGACCGAGCATCTGATAATGAATCAGCTCGGTTGCAAGATCGGTTATCTCGGTATTGGCCGACGGTGAGGCTTTGAATTTGCGGTAACGGTCGGGATCTCCAGACTGAAATTGATATCTGAATGGCGCAGGCACTCGGGTCGACGGTATGTCGGGATAAGCCAACATTGATGAAAGCAACGGGCGCCACTGCATGGTGTCGAGACGTGTGCTGAGCCTGTTGTTGTAATTGCGTAAAGAAATGGTCTGAGGAACATCGCCGTAGAAGGTCGTTGATGCCCATTGACCGTTAATATCGTCGATCCAGTAACCTCCGTTCGAGGCATGTCCGGCCATTATAATAGCTTGCTGGGGATCGGCGGCAATCGCATAGGAATGAGTGGCACCCGACCCGTCGATCTTTATTTCGTCGGCAAGGGTGCTAACAAGAAGTTTGCGGGGGGAGAGGGTCGAGGTGGTGAAGTTTCCTATTTCGAGACTGTCGGTAAGCGTAGGTCGTGATGCATTGCGCCATACCTCATAGGTCTTAGCAGCGGGAATACCGTTGACTATAGGTGCCGAACCGGTATAGAGCAGGGCGGTAGCCGCCTGAGCATCAAGAAATGTGCCATAGTCGAGCTGCTCTATAATAGCACTGTTCTCAAGCAGTTTACGAAATCCTCCCGTGCCGAATTTGTCTGCCAGCAGGTTGAGATAATTTTCGTCAAGACCCTCGACCACTATACCCACAACAAGCGTGGGTCGCTCGGCCGCACCTGTTAGAGGAGCGGCATTAGCGCCGAGCATGGCCATAGAGGCCACTAACGCGCATAGTAGTTTACTCGATATTGATTTTTCCCTCTGCGGGATTTGGGTTGACATTTATAAACAATCAGATATGTTATTGACCGCATGGCGTCGACAAGAAGCAACGGCACAAATGCCGGATTTGGCTTCTGAATGGAAAATATCCATATCACCGCCATGCAAATTAAGGCCACAAAGTTAGCAATTTGATAACACATTACCAAACGGTTTGTTTTTTTTGTCCATATAAAAATCGGAACAATAAAACATAAGGGGTTGAGCCACAATAGTAACCAGTTGGGGGAGGCAGGCTCATGAACGGAGAAGAACACCAGAAAGGTTATCAACGATCCAGCCAAACCGAAGATAAGATAAAGTATTGTATCAAACCATTTTGTAAGTCTGCATCCCAACACATCAAACACCGAGATAGCCAAAGTAATCACGGCAAGCAAAATGCTTACAAAAAGAGGACTAAGCCACCAGGGGGTGTCAGGAAGTCGGGTTGCTTCGGGATTGCCATGCAGCAATTCAACAGTTTCTTTCACCAACGGCCGCCCGTTGATCTTGGCGAGACTCACCATATCCATCAGCGCAAGCGGAGCAAAAGACATTTCGCGGGTTGAGATCGGAGCGTCAAGGTCAGATCCGAGTGCAAGATCTATGCCGAACTGATACCACGGATAGCCTTTATGATAGACCTGCATGTTGCCTCTGAAGGTAGCATTTTCAATAAGCTCAGCCTGTGGCATTGACAGAGCGATAGTGTCGCCTATTGCTTTCTCAATAATTTCAAGCGGGCGCGTAGCGCAGTTGTCATGAATATAGTTATATCTATATATCCGATTTTCAGGCTTAAAGTTCTCACTGATAAACATCGCTACTTTTTCGGCTTGTTGCTCGGTGAGATCCAGATCCTGCTCCACAACCCATCGCTGTTCTAACTGATAGGGATAGATAAACCGGTCGAAGTCTGAGATTCCGAGCATGTAGTCGGTTTCTCCCTTTACAAACCGATATACAAAACCGGGAGACGCGAAGTCAAATACCCCCCAGTTGGCTACGCAGTCAATAGTCGTAGAATCGGGGTTAAGCGCTCTTAATCGCAAGGCGCTGTGTCCTTCAAGCTGATAGATTTCCTTGCCGGGCCCGCATGTCAGCAGACTCACACGCCAATTGGTTGGCTTGTTGCTGCGGAGCGTGTCGGTTTCGACAGTCTGGGCAGTCAGGCTGAAAAAGGCTATCAGCAGAATTATTGTCGCGGCAAGATGTTTCATTAAGAGTGTAGGCTTTTAGATTAATTATTTTTCTCTTGCAAGGATAAGAGC
>JAIDXU010000254.1 GCA_029058455.1 Paramuribaculum sp. | reverse complement strand
TTTTCACACCGTTAGAGCCAAAATCTCGGTATGATGTGAATAGTTCATCATTTATTCGACTAACCCTTTGATAATTAACAACAACTATAATCTATTTTTTATCATTAGAAAATGAAGAAAATCGTATGCTTTGGAGCTGCCCTCCTTATGCTTTGTGGCTTCTCCTCATGTAAAGACGAAGATCCGGTGTGGAATCCCGCACCTCCCACTGTGGAAGTTAAGCCTAACACTATTTCGGGTGTGGTAACCGACATTAACGGTAATGTCCTTGCCAACGCTAAAGTAGTGATGAACGGTAAAGAAGTGAGCACTGACGCCAATGGCGAGTTTCTCTATGACGATGTAGCCGCAGGTAATTACACTCTCGAATGTTCTTATCCCGGAATGATTACCGAGAAGAACACCGTTACCATGCCTCAGAGCGCAAACGGTCAGTATCTGCTCGTAACTTTCCGTCTCTATAAGGACACTGCCACAACATTCAATGTTACTACCCAGGAAGGTGGCGAAGGTGAAGTGGTTTCTGACGCTATGACAACCAACGATCTCGGTCATATCGATATGACTGTTACCGTTCCTGCCGGCGCCGCTCCCGCTAACACCACTATCACTGTAACTCCTATCTACACCAGGGACAGCCGCTATGTTACCGGCCGTTCAACTTCGGTTGACGAGACCATGCTTATCGGTGCTGATGTTGAATGTTCTGACCCCAATCTTAAGCTTACCTCGCCTATCAACGTTGAGTTTGCTGTTGACGAGACTGTTAAGCATAAGGTTGAGACCAAAATGCTTGTAAATGGCAATTGGGTAACTGTTCCTCACACCGACACTCCCGAAGGTATCAAAGTTGAAACCACTACTTTCACACAGTTCGGTCTCTTCTTCAAGGTTACTCTTACTGAAACATTAGGTGCTGACGCTCTTGATTTCAACCCCAGCGAATGGAACAACCTTTCAGGTCAGGCAGCCATCGACGTTAAAGACGCTCCTTTCACCTATAAGGTTGGTAGCGAATATGGCACAAGAGGTGCCAACACTCTCGAGGCTCTTCTTCTCGAACACCTCGCCCGTCTGCTCGGCGCCCGTGTTAAGAACGTTAACACCGAATATCCTCTTAACGTAACTCTTCCCATCGGCACTGCCATGACAATTTCAGGTAAGCAGGACTATCGTCGTGTAACTGTTGCTACCGATGGCAAGTCAATGACCGGTAAGTCTTACAATCTCGTAACCGTAAGCGTTAAGACAACTACCCGCACCGACCATATCGGTGGTACCGGCGGTAACTGATAAGATTCCGCTCAGCGGATTGAAAGGGGATTGAATCCCCCACACCTTATATAATATAAAAACGCGTCGTTCCGACAATAATTCACGGAATGGCGCGTTTTTATATTGTTATGCCCGTAAGATGATGATCTACGGTCGATAATAGAACAATCACAATTAGATGAGTCACATTTCCCGACATATAATATCAGTATTCAAGGTCCTCATGGTGATGGTGTGCCTGTTTGTGGCGTCGCCGTTATCAAGCTATGGCGCGCGGCTTAATGACAAGCTGCTCAATCGTCCCTATGCCGACAACAGGGCGTGGCATCTCGGCTTCGGCTTTGGAGTCCATGCGCAGAGTCTCGGTTTTACTCATAACGGATTTGTGACCGAAGGCGGGGAGACATGGTTTATGGAACAACCGGCCTATTCTCCCGGATTTTGTGTCAATGGCTTGATTGATTTCAGATTGTCAACTTATTTTAATGTCAGGATTTCGCCCGGAATGTATTTCGGCAATCGCGACATCCGTATGATAGACACTACATTCGGAAACGAAGAGCGACAGAATATCAAGTCAACCTTTGTGGTATTACCGGTTGATCTGAAATGCTCCTCGTTGCGCTATCGCAATGTGCGTCCTTATGCAACTGTGGGAGTGTTGCCCGCTTTCGATGTGTCGAAACGGCGTGCCGACTTCTTTCAGCTCAACACGGCTGATCTTTACCTTACATTCGGTTTCGGCTGTGACTTCTATCTACCGTTCTTCAAGTTTATTCCCGAGCTCAAATTCTGTCTCGGACTTACCGATGTGTTGCGCCACGATCGCCCGGATCTTGCCGACAATCCCGAGGCCTTAAAATTTACTCAGTCGTTGTCAAAGGCCAAATCTTCAATGGTGGTTCTAACATTTTATTTCGAATAACCCTCTATGCACCATATAAGTATCAAGTTCCCTGCCATAGTTTCAAGGCTTTTGCTGTGGATGGTTATAGGTTTCGGGTTTACATCGGTCGTATCAGCTCAGACCGATCCTCTGCTGAGCCATTATTATGAGATGCCCTCATTTTATAATCCGGGAGCCATAGGCCAGAGCGATCTTTTGCGCATACGTGGTGGCGCCCGTTTGCAATGGCTCGGCATTGAACATGCCCCTGTCTCGATAGTAGCCACCGGAGATATGCCCGTGAAGCTCGGCAAGCGTCGTCTTGCTGTCGGCTTGGCGCTTCAGCAGGAGAGTATGGGTCTGTATCGCAACTTCACTCTCGGCGCTATGGTAGGCTATCAGATGAAACTTCTCGGCGGTATTCTTACCCCCGGTTTAAGAATCGGACTGGCAAGTGAATCATTTAAAGGTTCTGAAGTCTATATTCCCGACGATGATGACTATCATCAAGCCACCGACGATGCCATTCCCAATACCGATGTGTCGGGCAATGCTCTTGATCTCGGTATAGGCTTCAGTTACAGGCGCGATCGCTTTTCGACGGGCATCAGCCTGCTCCATGCCAATTCTCCTACCATAAATCTCAGCAGCTCAACGGGTGCCGGTGGTGGAGTGTCGACTCCTTCCGAGAGTGGAGATGTGAAAAATTATCAATTTTCACTCAAACGCACATTATATTTCACAGCGGCCGGCAATATTCCGTTAAGCAACACGTTATTGGAATTGATGCCATCTGTCATCGCGGTCTCCGACTTCGATTCATTTACCGGAGCGGCAACCGCAATGGTGAGATATAACCGATTTCTCAGCGCAGGTCTGGGCTATCGTTGGGATGATGCCATAGCTCTCCATCTGGGAGTCGATATAAAGAACTTCTATTTGGGTTACAGTTATGAATATCCTGTTTCCGCAATCTCAAAGGTGAGCAGTGGCAGCCATGAAATCATTGCCGGCTACAGCCTTAAGCTTGATTTCAGTGAGAAAAACAAGAATAAACACAAGAGTATCCGCATAATGTAGAATATGAAAAAGCTAACCCTCTCTATAATCACTCCGGTGGTTCTCACCCTTTTTGCTTCATGCGCAGCAGGCTCAGGCGGAGCCGGCGGTGAAGTAACGGGCGTGGGTGCTTCATCCTGGACCGAGCCCACTCCCTATGGCATGGTGCTCGTTGACCGCGGCTCAATGGAAGTGGGCCACAAAGCCGATTCTATCTGGAATCTCGATGATCAGTCGAGAGGAGTGAGCGTAGATGCTTTCTGGATGGATGAAACCGAGGTTACAAACTCAAAATATAAACAGTTTGTGTTTTGGGTGCGTGATTCCATTATCCGCGAGCGTCTTGCCGATCCCGCTTACGGCGGAAACGAGGAGTTTAAAATCGAGGAGGACCGTGACGGTAATCCTGTGACTCCCCACCTTAACTGGAATAAACCCATACC
>JAIDXU010000253.1 GCA_029058455.1 Paramuribaculum sp. | reverse complement strand
CCTCATAGTCGGTAAAGAGTTCATATTGCATGATCGGAGGCTCGGGAGGGATGGAATCTTCATCGATGAGATGGTTGATGGAAAGAGAAAGGCGCCTCACGAGCAGGTCGGGATTGATTATCCTGTCGAACAGCTCGCCCACCTTCTCGACAAGAACCTTTGAGGAAGAGGTCATGAAGCCGATATTGACAGTGCCGTGAGCGTGAACCGGCACCCGGCGGCCATAATGGTCGATTTTAATTCTGCCGTCATATTTTGCGCTGATTTCGGGATTGGTGAGCGACTCGACATCATATCCCACGGTGAGCACAAGCTGATCGGTGACAAGATGTTTATCAGTGAGATGTAAGGCCACCGCGTCGGCCATTTCGAGAATCACATTGCGGGCTTTGGGCACGGTGTAGGCCGACTGAAGCACCTGCCCGCTGCTCATGCTCATCGACTCGGGGCGATAGGCCTTGACAAGATCCATCGTCACCGGCTCCCAACCCCACGCATGATCGATGAGCAACTCGGCATTGACACCGAAAAGTGAATAGAGAAAATCCTCATTCTCAATCGACAGGCGCGCTATGTCGCCCATAGTCTCGATGCCGTAGGGAGCGAGGCGCTTCACAATCCCCCGCCCCACGCGCCAGAAAGCGGTCAGCGGAGTATGCTCCCAGAGCAACCGGCGGTAGGTCATCTCGTCGAGCTCCGCAATCCTCACTCCATCCTTGTCGGGGGGCATTTTCTTGGCTACAATATCCATCGCCACCTTGCAGAGATACATATTAGTGCCGATGCCGGCGGTGGCCGTCACACCCGTTTCGGCCAGAACCTCGCGTATCATCTTGATAGCAAGCTGATGGGCTGTCATCCTGTAAGTATCGAGATAGGCCGTCACATCCATTATCACCTCATCGATTGAATAGACATGAATATCCTCGGGAGCCACATAGCGGAGATAGACGTTATAGATTCGGGTGCTATAGTCTATGTAATGAGCCATGCGCGGAGGAGCCACAAGATAATCGATAGCAAACTCAGGATGAGCGTCGAGCACCTTTTTGGAATAGGATCGGGCCTTATTCCCCCTCTGACGGTTGGCCTCCCTCACCTTCTGAATCACCTCAAAGAGACGGGGACGACCACCCAGGCCATAGACCTTGAGGGCGGGCGACACGGCCAGGCAGATGGTTTTTTCGGTGCGCGACCTGTCGGCCACGACAAGACAGGTGTCGAGCGGATCGAGATTCCGTTCAACACATTCCACCGAAGCATAAAAAGATTTCAGATCAATAGCTATAAACTGTCGCAGCATATCGGGTTAATGCCGGGTCAGATAACGATGACGCAGTAGAAAATGTGAGAGAATTATTTATAAAGAAAGCGTTTTATGGAGCGTTTGGGCGTTTTTTCAAACTCGTTAGGAATCAACTGAATGTGGCTTATCTGCTCGTAGGGGGCAAGATTGGAATTGAGCTCACGCGTCACTTCCTCCATGATCTGGGGAAGCATTGTGGAGGTAACGTTTGCCTTGTCCATAGCCTCATAGTCGGGATAAACAAGCGCCACGAGTTTCGGGCCACGCTCCACGATAAGGCTCTCGCTCACAAAAGGCATATTGTTGAGCTTGGCTTCGATCTCCTCGGGATAGATGTTCTGACCCGAAGCACCGAGTATCATGGTTTTATAGCGGCCTTTGATAAAGATAGTGCCGTCGGGAGCCACACAACCCATATCACCGGTGTGAAGCCATCCTTCGGAGTCGATTGCGGCAGCCGTGGCCTCGGGATTCTTATAATATCCCTTCATCACATTCTCGCCTTTCACGCAAATCTCGCCGAGCGGCAACTCCACTCCACCGGTCACGGTAGCCATAGGCTCGGAAGCGGCCGACTCGCCGTCGGGCAACATGGTTTTTGACTGCATGAGCCCGTAGAGGGTGCGTCCCGCCGAGCCTTCGATATATTCCTGATAGGGGGTGTAGCTGATAAGGGGACCACATTCGGTCATGCCATAGCCCACGGTTAGAGGTATCTTGATTTTGAGCATGAACTTCTCCACCTCCTTGTTGAGCGGAGCGCCGCCCACGATCAGCTCGGCCATCTCTCCGCCGAAAGCCTCCATGATAGAGCGTCGAATCTTGGCATAGATGCTCTTGTTGAGCAACGGTATCGCCAACAGACGGCGCATCGAGGGGGTGGAGATTTTGGGAAGAATCTGCTTGCGGTAGATCTTTTCGAGAATTAGAGGCACGGTGATGACAGTGGCCGGCTTGACGGTGGAAAGAGCCTTTACGAGAAGCTTGGGGGTGGGAGTCTTGTCGAACACCACCACATGAGTGCCCTGAGCAAGAGGCACGAGCATGTTGAACGCACATCCGTAGGCATGAGCCAGCGGCAGGAACGACAGGCTGCGCGAACCGCGATAGTAGAGCTGCGCGCGGATGCCGAACACCACATTGCCGCAAAGATTGTTGAGCGTGAGCATCACGCCTTTCGAGAAACCGGTAGTGCCCGAAGTGTAGTTTATTTCCGCAACGCTGTCAGGGGGAAGAGAAGGATATTTCACATCCGATGAGCTGAATCCGTGGGGATAACGGCGTTTGAACAGCTTATGGAGGTTGGCGAGGGCGCGGGTGGCCTTCTGAGAGAATTTGGGATGCTCGTCAAGCACCTCCGAGCCGTCGGTTGAAATCACCGCCTTAAGCTTCGAGAAATTATCAAAATCCAGTTGCTCATGTATGTGACGCCCAACGAAGAGCAGAATCGAGTCGCTGTGGTTGATGATGTGGGTGGCGTCGGAGGAATTAAATTCCGACAATACGGGAACTATTATGGCTCCATAGGTGATGGTGGCCATATAAATCAGCACCCAGTCGGCTGATGACCTGTCCATGAGGGCGATCTTATCGCCGCGCTTCACCCCACATTCCTCAAAGAAAATGTGAAGCATGGCAATTTTGCGCGACAGATCAGCATAGGTCAGCACATTGGGGGAGGCATAGTTTGATACAGCCGGGAGTTCCCAATTCTCACGAAACTGGGTAGCATATATGTCGAGGAGGTTTTCGCTTAACATTTAAATGCAGAGGAGTTAAGATTATTAGACTTGCAGGGATGCAAATATAATCAATTTTTCAGATATACCACCCCCAAGCGCGAAAAATTCCCGACAATTTATTTTAAATTCAATTCACTGTAGAGGCCAAGTGCAAATATGATATTAGCGAAAATGTCTAAAAATTAGACAAGAGGTGTGGAGAATTTCAATTTCTCGTAAGGTCTATGATTTGAATTGTTATAATTAAGAAAAGGTGTATAGTTCCTTTTGGGGTATTTGACGCTGTTGAAGAAGCTCTATGGTTCGATTGGATTGATTCTACTTTAAAAATATTAAAGGGGTAGCGTACTTTCTGCTGAAGCCCAGCCATAAGTTATGGCGATCAATCAGTCTTATGTAATGCTGTAGAATTTATAAATTCTATAAATTTGTCTTTAAGAGTCATACATATGTGGTTAAGTTTTTATACTTCATAATAAGGCTGCACTCCAAAAGTTGGACACAAAACTTTTGGAGTGCAGTTCGTTTACAGCACACCCTTACAACAAAACGCAGAATAGTATGTGTAATAGAGGGGTTACACCATCTACGTTCAAAGAGGTTTGTGTCAAATTATTTTAGAAAATTACATAAAAATTAATGCCTTTTGTCTTATTTTTTCTTCTTAGTTTTTACCGAGTGATTTGAACATCTTTGTGATACATCTCTTTTTCTGCTCCATGTTTGGGTGAACATAGAGGTTGAGAGTCGTCGAGATGTCGGAATGGCCCAAGAGGACACTGACAGTTTTATAGTCGCAGTTGCTTTCTATGCAACGAGTGGCAAACGAGTGGCGAAGTCCGTGAAATTTGATTGCAGGGATATTAAGAGATTTCATAAGTCGCTTATAATATATGCGATATGTGCGTGGTTCGATTGGCTTACTGTCGTTTGATATAACATAGAATTCGGTGTTTACTACTTTCATAAGAGGTTTGATAAGCGATAATCCCTCTCCGCTTAGGGGAATTTCGCGCACGGAGTTAGGTGTCTTTGGATCGTTGATTACCAACTCTGTGTGTTTCTTTTCTCCGTCGATAATATATATCCTTTCGATTGTGCGCTTTACTTGGAGAGTGCCATTCTGAATATTGATGTCGTCCCAGCGTAAAGCGCAAATTTCTCCGATGCGAAGTCCCGTAGTCAAGCAAAGATATATGCCAAGAGCCTTAAATGAGAAATTATCCTTGACATAATCAAGTATCTTCTTATGATTGGCGATGGTCAGAACTTCAATGCCTGACGGAGTAGTTGTAGTCGGGAATTTGATGTCCCACTCGGTATGATTAATCCACTTATTCTTGACACCATGCTTCATAATCATTTTCAATACGATGAGAATGTCTTTGATTGTCTTGACA
>JAIDXU010000252.1 GCA_029058455.1 Paramuribaculum sp. | reverse complement strand
TACCTTTATTGATAAAGAGGATTCTTTTATGCACTCAAAATGGTTATCATTTATGTATAAAAGATTAACTATTGCCCATAGCTTGCTATCACAAAAAGGGGTTATATTCCTGTCAATAGATGATAACGAACAGGCAGACCTAAAATTACTATGTGATGAAATATTTGGCGAGTCAAATTTTTTAGGTCAGCTAATTCTGAAAACCGCAACCGATAATAATCCCTCACAAATAAATATAGAGCATGAATATATGCTTTGTTATTGCAGCAGTAAAGCCTCTCAAGATAATTGGCAAAGGCAAAGTCAAGCCGCTAAACTCCTTATATCAGTTGGGAAGGATTTGCTGAGTAGAGGGTTGTCTATTGAAGATGCTCAGAAAGAACTTCGCAAATGGATTAAATCAAATAAGGACTTGCTTCCACAAGTCTCTCACTACAATAATATTGATCCTAAAGGTATTTACAGTAGTTCTGGCAATTCTTCAAACCCGCACCCAGGCGGTTATACATATGATATATTCCACCCTATTACTCACTTGCCATGTCCTAAACCAGCAAACGGATGGCGTTGGCCGGAGGAAACTTTTTTATCTTATGACCAACAAGGCGAAATTGAATGGGGTAAAGACCATACCACTCAACCTCATGTTAAAAAGAGGATTGAAACCTCAATGGAATATCTTCGTACCTTAATTTACGAGGACAATAGAGGTACCACAAAAGCTCTCGCTGATATTTTCGGGGGCGAAAAACGATTTGATAATCCCAAACCGCAAACAGTTCTTTCAAGAATTATTGATTTTGCTTCCGATAAGTCAGATATAATTCTTGATTTCTTCGCCGGTTCAGGTACTACGCTTCATGCCGTCATGCAACTTAATGCGGAGGACGGAGGTAAGCGCACCTGTATTCTTTGTACCAATAACGAGAATGGCATTTGCGAGAATGTAACTTACGAGAGAAATAAACGAGTTATCGAGGGCTATACGAAACCAAACGGAGATAAAGTTGCCGGACTTACCGACAACAATCTCCGCTACTATCGCACTGAATTTTTACCTCGTGAACGCTCTGTCAAAAATATGCGCGAACTCGTTCAGGCTTCCACCGGCCTTCTCTGCATAAAGAACGACCTTTACACCGAGGCACCATTTGGCGGCAGAAAGATGAATCCGAAGTATGCCCGCTATTTCGAGAATAACGGTCAACGTATGCTTGTTATCTACGAGGAACAGGCAATACCGTTCATTGCCGACATTATCAAGACAATGCAGGAGGGCGAAAAAATCAAAGTATATGTTTTCTCGCACGGTAGTTATGCCTACGATGATGAATTTGCGGAAGTGGTAGATCGCGTAACGCTCTGCGCCCTTCCCCAAGCGATTTACGACGCATACCAAAAAGTGCTTCCTAAGCGCAAGCCTAAATTCCTCGTGGATGATCTTGTGGAAGAAATTGTTGAAACCGAAGCCGCCGAAACTCAAGCAACACTTGACTTCGGCACTGACGATACAGAGGAAGGAGGCGACGAATGAAACAAATACGTTATCAGCAGAAAGCCGTTGATGAACTGGTAAACAAGACCATTGACCTACTCGGTTTGCGTGGAAACCGCCACACTCTCGTATTCAAGTCGCCAACCGGCTCCGGCAAGACTGTTATGGCATCGGAAATGCTTCTGCGGCTCAATCAGGAACTCGCCGAGCGACCCGATGCACCGTTCACTGAAGTAGCCTATATTTGGATTGCTCCAAATAAGCTGCATGAGCAGAGCTACTTTAAGATGAAGAACTATTTTACTGAAAACTGCGCTCTGCGTCCTGTCATATACGATGAACTCGACCACTCCGCCGACGGCTATATCAAGCCGGGCGAAATTCTCTTTGTGAACTGGGAGAGTATTAACAAAGACAAGAATTTAATGGTACGCGATACCGAAAACTCGGCATCTCTGTATGATATTACTCGCCGCACACAAGACGATAACGGCATACCTATAGTGCTTGTCATAGACGAGGAACACATGTTTGGCGGTAAGAACGCCAAAAAGTCTGAAAAGGTGCTCGCCACTATTCAGCCAAAGGTTGAAATACGTG
>JAIDXU010000251.1 GCA_029058455.1 Paramuribaculum sp. | reverse complement strand
ATCTGTATGATCTGCCCGTCGGATGCAAGATTGGCGATATGAAGCTCCATAGGCAACCCGCTTTGAAGAGTGCCCTCAATATCGCCCGGGCCACGCCTTTTGAGGTAGGCTTCTGCCACTACAAAACCGTCGGTGGTCGAGGTCATGATCTCCAGACGCTTGCGCGTTTCGCGGGCAATTTTCACCTTTGTCATCAACACGCAATAGCTTCGGTCGGCGCCACGCCCCACCCTGCCTCTTAGCTGATGAAGCTGCGAAAGGCCAAACCGCTCGGCATTTTCTATCACCATAACCGTGGCGTTAGGCACATTCACTCCAACCTCTATCACAGTGGTGGCCACAAGAATATTGGCACGCCCCGAAGCAAACAGCTCCATCTGATAGTCTTTCTCGGCCTGCTTCATCTTGCCATGAACCATCGCCACCTTATAATCGCGGAATATTTCGCTGATCTGCTCATATCCCTCCTCAAGCGACCTAAGGTCAACCTTTTCGTTTTCCTTTATCAGCGGATAGACTATATAAGCCTGGCGCCCCTGCCTGAGCTCGCGACCTATGGCCTTATAGACATCAAAACGCTTCTCATCATATCGCAGCAGGGTTGTAACCGGTTTACGCCCGGGTGGCAGCTCGTCGATAACCGATACATCGAGGTCACCGTAGACCGTCATGGCCAGTGTGCGCGGAATCGGTGTGGCAGTCATTACAAGCACATGAGGCGGAATAAAGCTTTTCTTCCACATACGCGCTCTCTGAGCCACTCCAAACCGGTGTTGCTCGTCGATAACCACAAACCCGAGAGAATTAAACTTAACATTGTCTTCGATCACCGCGTGTGTGCCGATGAGAATATGCAGCGACCCGTCGGCAAGCTGATTGTGTATCACTTCACGGGCTTTAGCCGGAGTAGAACCGGTGAGCAGCTTCACATTCACTCCTATAGGAGCGACGAGTTGCGAGATGGTCTCGAAATGCTGTGTGGCGAGAATCTCGGTCGGAGCCATGAGACACGCCTGATGACCGTTATCTATCGCTATCAGCATTGTCAGGAGCGCCACAAGAGTTTTTCCGCTACCTACGTCCCCTTGCAGAAGTCTGTTCATCTGCCGTCCGGTAGCCATATCCGCGCGTATCTCCTTTATAACTCGCTTCTGCGCTCCGGTAAGCGGAAACGGCAGCTGAGAGGAATAGAAACTGTTGAAAAATCGCCCTATGCGTGTAAACACAAGCCCCTCTGACTTTGCTTTACGCCGCCGTGCAAAGAGCTGTATGTTGAGTTGCAGCGCCAAAAGCTCGTCAAACTTGAGCCTCAGTCTGGCAGCATTGAGCCGCGAGTTGTCGTGCGGATTATGAATCTGAGCCAGAGCTTCGGCCAGCGGCATAAGTTTTAAGCGGGTGCGGATCGACTCGGGAAGCGGATCGATTTCGCGTGGAAGCATAATGGCAAGAGCCTGCTGCACAAGCGAGAAAATGCGCCGTGAGCCTATGCCGCGCTGACGCAATCGCTCGGTGAGCGGATACACTCCCCTAAGCCCCTCCGCAGCCGTGACCGCTCCAACGGTATCGATTTCGGGATGAACCATCGACCATCTGTTGTTGAATAGCGAAGGTTTGCCGAAGATAATATACTCCTGACCGGTGGTATAGGCACGCTTTATTTCATTAAGTCGTCGAAACCAAACCACCTCCATCACTCCCGAGCCGTCACTGAACAGAGCCGTGAGACGCGTTTTCGCCCCCTCGCCCTGCGTTGAAAAGCTCACAAAGTGTCCTTTGACCTGCACCGACGGCATCTCTCCCTCAAACGACTTGATTGAATAGACCGAAGTGCGATCGAGGTAGCTTGTAGGGAAATGCGCCACAAGATCGGCATAGGTCGTTATGCCCAACTCCTTAGAGAGCAGTGACGCCAGCGACGGCCCCACTCCCTTGAGATATTTTATGTCGTTTGAATCGAGCGGATTCATTTTCTGCCGGCCATGACAGCCTCCGCCCTGAGCAGGTCTGACGGATGAGTTATCTTAATATTATCAGGATCTCCGACCGACAACAGCGGCACAAGGCCGAAAGCCCTCTCGATAGCCGAAGCGTCGTCAGTAAGCAATGGCCCATATCCCTCATTCTCAGCCTTATGATATGCCTCGATCAGCTTGTCGGCGGGAAATACCTGCGGAGTCTGAACCGCCACATATAGCGATCTATCGACACTCTCACTTCTTTCGGCGCCCCTACCGTCAAGACGGCGCAGCGAGTCGGTGACAGCCACCACAGGCACCGCGCCGCAAAATCCTTCAGATGCGCCTGAACAGCGATCGATGGCATCAATGATCACTCTTTCGGTCACAAGAGGGCGAGCGCCGTCATGCACACTTATAAGCCTCACTCCCCTGCCTACTTTTCCGAGCGCATTGCTCACCGACTCATATCGGGTGGCTCCTCCCAAGACGGTAATTACATCATCATGACCGAACCGGGCGGCCATATCGCGCCACAGACTCTCATAGCGGCCACTGACCACTACAATCATGCCGGCGCCGGGAGTGGCCTGCATAAGCGCCTCCACCGCCCTCACTACCACAGGCTTACCCTCAAGTTCAAGAAACTGTTTGGGAAGCTTGCTTCCAAAACGGCTACCCTCGCCGGCAGCCACAACTATATGGCATAATTCAGAATAATCTTTCATAGGCTTACGGCTCGTCGGGTGCCTGAAAGAGTGTGAAATTCACCGAGCCATAGGCACGATGATCCTTAAACCACGGGTGATCCTCATAGCTGTAGTCACGGCTATGTTCCATCACAAACAGACCTCCGGGCTTCAACATTCCCGAATCAAGCACCGCCGGGGCAATCTCCCCGAATTTGGGATGATTATATGGTGGATCGGCAAAAATAAAATCAAACTTTGCGGGTGCGTTAGCTATATATTTCAACGCGTCGCCTCTCACGAGATTGAGGTTTTCCTCTCCGAGAGTCTTTGCCGTGCGCGCTATAAACGCACTCTGCACCGCCGCTTTCTCAACCGAAGTCACCCTTGCGGCGCCGCGGCTCAGCAACTCAAGGCTCACCGCCCCGGTGCCGGCAAAAAGATCAAGGGCCTCGATACCCTCAATATCCATTATATTCTCTATAACATTAAATAGATTCTCGCGTGCGAAATCGGTTGTAGGTCGGGCGGTGATATTCGACGGCACGTCAAATCTCCGCCGGCCATATTTGCCTCTGATTATTCTCATAATGTCACTGCTAAAAGTTCAGGCGCAATATTATTTGCCTCACTTCCCGCGCCCCACAGCTCCGAGGGGAGAACAAAGGGAGCGGGATCATGGTCAGGAAACAGTCGCCGTGCTTCGGCAAGCAACTCCGCCGAGCCACATATTCTCAAAGCCACACTCTCACCCTCCGACCTTGAAATCTGTTTCAAGCAGGCCGATATATAATATAATGTGTCGACAGCCACCTCGCTGCTGAAGCTATTGGCCAACAGAAGCCTCCGGCCACTACATGCCACAACATCCACCCCCCCTCTGCAGCAGCTTGCCAGCATCACGGGCGAAGTTTCCGACGACATGCTCACCATCTTTGTAAGCAGGGCAAGCGGATGACTCAATCTCACATTATAGAATGTGCGCGTCAGAAAGCTCTCCATCTCCTTGTCGAGCGCCATAACAGCCACGGCATTCTCAACTCCACATTCGGCCACATAAAGATGATCGGGCGTTTTATTCCACACCGTTTCGATCGCCGCCTTTGCAAGCGACTCATCCGAAGCTATGGCGCGGGGCAACATAAGCGCACGCGATGTGGCCACCACACAGTCGATAGCCTTAAATTCACATAGCAGCAACGGATTATCGTAGATGGCATCCTGAAGATCCTTGAGGTGAGACGGCGACGAAGGATTTACCTCCACACTGCGCCACACCGGAGGATGGCTGCTCACCGGCGGTAAAAACAAAGCCTCTATCGACTCCGGGCCGAGCCTCAGAGCCATGTGCCACAATCTGCTTTGTGGCAAAAGGCCGGGTTGTAGGGTTGATTCGTTCATATCAACTGCAAAGATAGCAAATTTTTCACCATTCATTATACACTAATAATAAAACACTTTTTAAAGATTATTTTAAAAATTATCATACAAATGTTAATCAATCCAAAAATTTACTATACCTTTG
>JAIDXU010000025.1 GCA_029058455.1 Paramuribaculum sp. | reverse complement strand
ATCTTTCCTGCCGTAGCTCTGGCAATGGTCTGCGCAACCTCCTGCAACGATCTTGACACTCTGCCCCAGGGTCAATATATCACCTCCGAGCAGAAAGGTGAGGCTATTGAAGCCAACCCCGAACTTGCAAAGTCGGGAGTTATAGCAATCTCTTCAAACTTCATCCCCTTCTGTCAAACCTACACCACCGAACAACACAACGATTTCGGTTGGCCCGCCTCAATGATCTACCTTGATCATCATGCTTCTGACATGGTGGGTCTGAATTTGGGCTATAACTGGTTTATAGAAGCATGTGAAATGTCAGGTATCAAATCAAATGGCCAATGCACAGCCATTTCATGGTACACACTCTACCGTCAGATTGACTCTGCCAATGCAGTGCTCGAAAACATCGACAGCGAGACTACCGACAGCCAGCTGATGTTCTTCCGCTCACAGGCTCTCGCCATGCGCGCAAACGCCTATTTCATCCTCGCCCAGATGTATCAGCACACCTATAAGGGTCACGAATCAATGCCCTGTGTGCCTATCATCGACCTCGAAAACCGCGCTACCGCCGCTGTTGATGGAGCAGCCCGCAAAACAGTGCAGGAAGTTTATGACTTTATCATTAACGACATCAACAATGCCATCGACGACCTCCGCAACTGCGGTATCACTCCCGCCGGCGTGATTGACTCAGGCGCAAAACGTCTCGTAAGCCTCGGCACCGCCCTCGGTATCCGCGCCCGCGTCAACCTCGTGATGCAAAACTGGGCCGCAGCCGCTCAGGATGCCCGCGAAGCTATATCAGTCTCCGGCGCCACTCCCTATTCGATTGAAGAAGTAAGCCATCCCACTTTCCAGAAAATGACCGAACACGCATGGATGTGGGGCATATATGTCGATGAGCAGAACCGCCTTGTTACATCGGGTATTATCAACTGGCCCTCTCACATGGGTTCGCTCAACTATGGTTATGCCTCTGCAGGCGCATGGCGCTTGATCGACATCAACCTCTATAACAAGATTCCTGATACAGACATCCGCAAAGGATGGTTCCTCGACGAAAATGGCGAAAGCGCCAACCTCACCCCCGCTCAGCAGGCATACGCATCTGACGAAGCAGGAATACCTCCCTATGCTCAGGTTAAGTTCGCACCCTATCAGGATGTGATCTATCAGGCCACCAACGCCAACGACATCCCTCTGATGCGCGTTGAGGAAATGTATCTTATCGAGGCCGAAGCCACTGCAATGGGCGGTAACGCCGAGGGTGGCCGCAAACTCCTTGAGGATTTTGTGAAAACCTACCGCAACCCTGACTACACTGTAAGAGCCACCACACCAGTCGATGTGCAGGATGCAGTATGGCTTCAGCGTCGCATTGAGTTCTGGGGCGAAGGCATTTCATTCTTCGACCTCGTGCGTCTGCGCAAAGGCATTGACCGCCGCGGCGCCGGATGGGAGAAAGAATATGTATATGTGATCGAGCCTGGCTCGCAGATTAACGTCTATATGATTCCGCAGTCGGAAACCAACCGTAATCCACTTATTAAATCCACCGATAACAATCCTTCAGTTGGTAGACCCACCGCAGTTGGCGATTATCAATAATTATCTATTCTTAACTCAAAACAAAATTTCAAAACATGAAATTCAATATATCGTCATTTGCCGCCATTCTTGCTACGGTTGCTCTGTTTAGCTCATGTTCGGAGGGACAGTATTGGGATGAGCCTAATCAGAATGACATCTATGCTTTCCCCAAACCCGCTGTCACTATAAATATCAAAGCAGGAGAAACAATCGAGCCTTACGACGTTGTTATTACCCGTAACAACGCTGACGCCGAGGAAACTATCAACCTCTATTCCTACTTTTCGGATAATGACGCATTCTCAGCACCCGCGTCGGTAACCTTTGCAGCAGGTGAGACATCAACCATTTTCACAATCAACATCAACACCGATGTTATGGCTGTGAATGTGCCCTACACCGCCCAACTCGCAACTCCGAGTTTCGAGACAATCACCAAAGCTGACTCACTCATTATTCCTGAAGGGAAAACCAATCCAATCTATCCCAACGGAATCGCTCCATCACAGACCAACTGCAAATTCACCCTTACAGTTCGCCTCAACTACACCTGGAAGCTTCTCGGCTGGGTTGATTATACCGATGACTATGTTTCAACATTCTTTGAAGTGCCCACCATGACCTATCGTGTGCCCATCGAGGTACCGGTTGAGGAAGCAGGCAAAGGCTTGTATCGTCTTGTAAATGCCTACGGTCAATATTATCCGTTTAATGAGCCCGGCGACTGGGATCCCTCGGTTACATCATATCTTGAGATCAACGCTCAGAATCCTGATCGCGTGTATATTCCCACCTGTGAACAGGCCACCGACTGGGGTGAAGGAAACTTTATCTGCTCATCGTTGGCTTATTACTACCTCTCAAATGGTGTTTCAGCTGACAAGATCGCCGGAGCCGGATATTTTGGAACACTTGAAAATGGCCTTATAACCTTCCCAGCCGGAACACTTCTTTTTGGCATGGCCGGTTTTAACGGTGGTGGCCTCTACGATTCAAACATCAATGGAGCTTTCTGCGTAGATCTCAACTCAATTTCCGACCAAGAATAATCATTAAACTCCGCTAAGCGGAGTGAATCTTCTCAACTTAATGCCGCAATCACCTTTATGGCACGATTGCGGCATTAATCTTTTTCAGAAAAAATGCTAAAAAAATCACGCTACGACGCAATATTCCGGCTGCTCGATTGTTGAATAATAGAAAAAAGAGCTAATTTTGCGCTCCTTAATCTACACGAATATTTATTAACAACCTTAACTATTGCATAAACAATGTATTGGACTCTTGAACTCGCATCCAAACTCGAAGACGCACCGTGGCCCGCAACCCGCGAAGAACTCATTGACTTCGCAATGCGCTCAGGCGCTCCGCTTGAAGTAATCGAGAACCTTCAGGAAATGGAAGACGAAGGCGAAACCTACGAATCAATCGAAGACATCTGGCCCGCCTACCCCACCAA
>JAIDXU010000250.1 GCA_029058455.1 Paramuribaculum sp. | reverse complement strand
TTCGAGAGTTGTGCCGTTGACAGGGGCGAGAAGCTCAGGCTGATTGCCCGGATCAGGAGGAGTGACGGTGCCGGGTGAGAAAGTTTCGCCCATTTTGTTTCCCCAGATATATTCGGCGAGCTCGGGATAGTCGATAAACGGATTGCGGTTGTTTTGAATGGCATAGACAGCCTCGTTGCGGTTTTTCTCTTTCTCGCTCACAGGATCTTTGCGGCTCCAGTCAAGCAGCAGTGAGATGGCCCAGTTCTGGAGGGTGGGATAGGCGCCGTCGCGCACCATCCACATATATTGTGAGTTCCATTTTAGATTCTGATAACAGGTCACGACATAGAAATATGAGCGGGCGAAGTCGCCTTTATATTCATCGTTGGGCTCGAATACGTATGCTGCGCCACCGCTTTCAACTCCCTTGCCAACATAGCACACACCATTGTTGAACGGAGCTTTGGCCTGGGTGCTGTAAGGAGGAATTTCTTTTACTACTCCGAGGGGATAGTTGCTCTTGGCCTGATTGGCATTAGCCTCTGATGGATAGAGATGGAAAAGGTCGGTATAGGCTCCCACCGATGTGCTGCCTCCCCACCAGCTTTTGGGGAAGGAGTGCTCGCGGTTCATATACTTTCCGAAAGTCTCGTTGATATTTATATCCATATCGCTATACATATCCCACCAGAATTGTGTGCCCGGCTTTACGTCGGTTTTCTTGAAATAGGTGGGCAGAGAGCTGTAGCCTACCGATGAGTGACGGCTGATGATGTTGTAGAGAGCTGTTTTAAGCTCTGAGGTTGTTTTGCCGACGGCTTGATCATAATATCCGGCCGGAACTTCCGCCAGTATCCATGCCGGCAGGCAGAAAGCTGCAAGAGCTATTATGGCGCGGGTTATCGGTTTGATATTCATTGTTTTTGTGATAAAGCTGATTGTTGAAAAAGTGATATTACAGAAAGAGAAGCCCCAAACACATTTGTGCTGAGGCATTCTTTTAACTGGCATTATAGTACCCCGGAGCAGAATCGAACTGCTATCAAAAGTTTAGGAAACTTCTATTCTATCCGTTGAACTACCGGGGCAGCCTTACCTGAGCCTATGGCCCGGGCGGTAGGATTTTGCTTGCAAAGTTACGAAAAAATCGTGTATGGCTCTATTTTTATCGCTCATATTTAGATTAGGGAGCGAAAGAAATAGGGCGTTAAGGCGATTTTATTGTGTGAGGGCAATGCCTCGGGTCAGAGCTTCGCGGTTGAGGTCAAGCAGGTCGTGATGACGCTCGGGAATGACTTTTTTGAGGGTGCTCATCACTGTTTCGAGCGGCACCATGGGTTTCACACCGAGAAGTGCCCCGAGCACTATCATGTTATAGGTCTTGGCGTTTGACATGTTGAATGACTCTTCCATTGCCTTGACCTCGATAACGTTGATGTCAGTGCGTGTGGGCTTGCGATGAATGCCGTAGGGATCATAGATCAGGGTGCCACCGGGCTTTACGCGGCTCTCAAATTTGTCAAGGCTTTGCTGATTGAGAATCACGGCGGTATCATAGCTCGACAATACGGGAGAACTGATACGGCCGTCGCTGAGAATTACCGTGACATTGGCTGTGCCACCCCTTTGCTCAGGACCATAAGAGGGCATCCAGGTCACTTCCATATCATTGTTGAGGGCGGCATAGGCAAGGATTTTACCCATCGACAACACACCTTGGCCACCGAAGCCGGCCATTATGATTTCTTCTTTCATTAGTCTTGGGGAGTTTTAAGGTCGCCGGGAGGATAGGCGGCAAACATATTATCAACCATCCCGTTGTTGGCTTTTTCGGGTGACATCTTCCATCCGGAATTACATGTACCCACGATTTCAACCACCGAAGTGCCTTTCTTGGCAAGAGTGTTTTCAAAAGCCTGACGCAGTGCGCGCTTGGTTTTGGCTACGGCTGCAGGGGTGTGAACCGCCTGACGGGTTACATAGCAGGTGCCGGGGAGTGAGGCAAGGATGGGTGTGATGGTGAGAGGATAGCCGTTGAGGTCAACCCGTCGGCCATAGGGGGTGGTGGAGGTGCGCATTCCTTCGAGGGTTGTGGGTGCCATTTGACCGCCCGTCATGCCATAGATTGCGTTGTTGATGAATATGATGGTGATATTCTCTCCACGGTTGGCGGCGTGGATTGTCTCGGCGGTGCCGATAGCGGCAAGGTCGCCATCGCCCTGATAGGTGAATACGAGTCGTGAGGGATTGAGTCGGGAGGCTGCCGTGGCTACGGCGGGTGCTCTGCCGTGGGCGGCTTCTATCCAATCGATGTCGATATATTTATAGGCAAACACGGCGCAGCCCACCGGTGCGATACCGATCACATTGTCGGCCTGATTCATCTCGTCGAGCACCTCGGCCACAAGTCTGTGAACCACTCCGTGGCTACACCCGCCACAATAGTGCATGTGGGTGTCGTTGAGGAGTCTCGGTTTTGTGCAGACGAGATTTTCCGGCTGTTTTATATCTTCTGGAGTCATGTCTAATTATTAATGACGCGGCATTGAGTCCGGTCGTTGGTTACTGTGGAAAATGGCTGATAAAAGCGTCATATACCTCTTTGGGGTCAGGCACAATGCCTCCAAGTCGGCCAAAATGATAGGTCGGCACACGATCGTGGGTGGCAAGGCGTACATCCTCGATCATCTGACCGGCGTTGAGTTCCACCACTAATGTGCCCTTGATAGTTTTAGATAACTGTTCGAGGCGGTCGGTGGGGAAAGGCCAGAGGGTGATGGGGCGAAGCAAGCCGATGCGTATTCCTTTTTCGCGGGCTTCCTCAATGGCTTTGAGGCAAATGCGGGCCACAGAGCCGAATGCCACTATGAGATATTCGGCGTCATCGGTGAAATATTCTTCATATCTCACCGCGTTTTGCTCTATTAGGCGGTAGGTGGCCTGGAAGCGCTCGTTGTTTACCTCCATGATTTCGGAGTCAAGCTCGAGAGTTGTCATCACGTTGGGCTTGCGGTTGGCGGGATTGCCTGTCACCGCCCACGGGCATTGAGTAGCGATTTCTTCTTCGGTGCGACGCTTGCGGAAAGGGGGAAGCACAACTTTTTCCATCATCTGTCCAACAATGCCGTCGGCAAGAATCATGGCAGGAGTGCGGTATTTGAAAGCCAGATCGAAGCCTAGGCCTACGAAATCGGCCATTTCCTGCACAGTGGCGGGAGCGAGAACTATGAGATGATAGTCGCCGTGGCCACCACCTTTCACAGCTTGGAAATAATCGGCCTGAGAGGGATGGATTGTGCCGAGACCGGGACCTCCGCGCATTACGTTGACGATAAGACAGGGCAGTTCGCCGGCGGCAATATAGCTGATGCCTTCCTGCATGAGGGATATGCCGGGGCTTGACGATGAGGTCATAACAGCTTTGCCGGTTGCGGCGCCACCATATACCATGTTAATAGAGGCAACTTCGCTCTCGGCTTGAAGCACCACCATGCCGGTGGTATCCCACGGCTGAAGATTCTCGAGGGTTTCAAGAATTTCGCTCTGAGGGGTGATGGGGTAGCCGAAATAGCCGTCACAGCCATATCTCACGGCTGCGTGAGCTATGGCCTCGTTGCCCTTCATCAGTTTTATTTCTGTTTTTTCCATTTGATCGATTGGTGTGGAGCTGGCAAAAAAATGCTGTATCAGGGTATGCGCTTGCGATAGACGGTTACACACCCGTCGGGACACACTGCGGCACACGAGGCACAGCCTATGCAACTATCTGGATTTACAACATAGGCAAAGTGGTAGCCACGATTGTTAACTTCCTTATGTTGGAGAGCTAAGACATCGGTCGGGCAAGCCACAACACAAAGGTTGCACCCTTTGCAGCGCTCTTGGTTGATTTCTACGGCTCCAATGATTTTTGGCATAATTGCTCGGTTGAGTAAAATTTTTTCTGATTGCAAATGTAATGAAAAATCCTCATCCGCAACTTTTTTTAACATTTCCTTAACCTATGGCACACTCAGGGTGGAAATGTGCCGAATTTAAGTTATGTTGTTGAATAGTAGCTGTATAGGAACCTGTAAGAAGTGCTATCGGGTGAGTTGGCTTACTTTCACTTTCTTACCTTTAAGGCGCAAGACTGAAAGTTTGCGTATTATTTCACCTGCAAGCCCGGCCGGGACCGCCGCTATCG
>JAIDXU010000249.1 GCA_029058455.1 Paramuribaculum sp. | reverse complement strand
GAGGGAGTTACAAACTCAATGCCCTTTTCGGCGGCAAAGCGGGGAAGAGCTTCGAGGAACTGGAAGATACCGGTGTCGCGATGCTGCATACCGCCAAATGTTTCCAGATTCATGAAGAGGTTTACGATCTGCTCTTCGGGAGGTGTTGAAGCAATCCAGTCGATATACTTGTCGGCGGTGAGAGGATATGCATCCCATTCGGGGTTGGAGAAACGATAGGAAATATCGTCTGAAAGCTTTGAGTTCTTAAGCAGCAGTTTCAGCTTGGGAGCTCCGGCAGCCGAGTAAACATAGTTGGGAGATTTCCAACCGAGGATATGTTTTGCACCTTCGGTAATCACGCCCTTATAGCCCATTTCAAGAATCTGGGGAGCAAGCTCGTCGCAGTAGATAAGCTCGGTGTTGCGGAACACTTTGGGGTGCTGACCGAAAAGCTGATAGATCTTCTCGTCGTGGAGCTTTACCTGAGCGGCAAACTCTTCGGGATCGGCGAGTGAGGCGAGTGAGTGGGCGTCGGTCTCGGCGAGGAACTCAACTTTGCCGGTAGCGGCGAGTTTCTTGAGCACGTCGATAAACTCGGGCACATACTGCTCACACTGGTCGATAGCGTCGCCGGTGATCGAAAGAGCGCAGCGGAACTGACCGTTGCTCTGCTCAATCATTTTGAGCAATGACTCGGCGGCGGGCATATATGAGTTATGGGCTATGCGGGTAATGATTTCCTCGTCGGCAAAATCATCATAGTAGTAGTGATCGTTACCGATGTCGAAAAAGCGATATCTTTTAAGCCTGAAGGGTTGATGAATTTGGAAATAAAAACAGATGGCTTTCATATCTGATGGTGTAAGAATATTAATGATTGGGGTTTAAGAAAAGATGTGAGACGAGAGGAAATATCAGCTGCGGCCAAGCACACGTTTATAGATGTCGATAACCTTCTGACCGGCCTTATCCCAGGTGATCTGGTTGACCTCCTTGAGGCCATCCTCGCGCAACTGATTATACATAGCCGGATAGGTCACGATCGAATTGATAGCGTCGGCCATCGCGTCGATATCCCAGTAGTCGGTTTTGATAACGTTGGTGAGAATTTCGGCACATCCGCTCTGCTTGGAGATAATCGAAGGCACACCCATCTGCATAGCCTCAAGGGGCGAGATGCCGAAAGGTTCTGAAACCGAAGGCATTACATATACATCTGAAGCCTTAAGCATTTCATAAACCTGTTTACCTTTCTGGAAGCCGGGGAAGTGGAAACGATCAGCAATGCCGCGCTCGGCAGCAAGAAGAATCATCTTATCCATCATATCGCCCGAACCGGCCATCACAAATCTCACATTGTGGTTGTTTTTAAGCACCTTAACAGCTGCCTCAACAAAATATTCGGGGCCCTTCTGCATGGTGATACGGCCGAGGAATGTCACAACCTTTTCCTTGGCTCTAGGAGGGTCAACAGCCAGCAGCTCGGGGCTGAGGGGTGTCACAGCGTTGTGAACGGTGGTTACCTTGGCGGGATCCTGACCATATTTCTCGATAACGGTGCGACGGGTAAGCTCACTCACGGCCATGATATGGTCGGCATGAGCGAAACCGTCTTTCTCTATATTAAATACGGTGGGATTGACATTGCCGCGCGAGCGGTCGAAGTCGGTAGCATGAACATGCACCACAAGGGGTTTGCCAGTCACCTGCTTGGCATGAATACCGGCGGGATAGGTGAGCCAGTCGTGAGAGTGGATGATGTCGAAATCGAGAGTGCGCGCGATAACGCCGGCACATATCGAATAGTTATTGATTTCCTCGAGCAGGTTGTCGGGATATTTTCCGGAAAACTCTATGCAACCCAAATCGTTGGTGCGCATATAGTTGAAGTCGGCATAGATGTTTGACCTCAGTTTGAAGTAAAGGTCGGGATCCATCACATTGCCGATACGGCTTTCAACATATTCTCGAGAGGGATCTCTCCATGCTACAGGAACCTGACTGGCGCCTATGATGTGGGCAAATGAGCGGTCTTCGTCGCCATAAGGCTTGGGAATGACAAAGGTGATGTCCATATCGCCACACTCCCACATGCCCTTGGTGAGACCGTAGCTGGCGGTGCCTAAGCCGCCGAGGATATGAGGGGGAAATTCCCAGCCAAACATTAAAGCTTTCATGGTGTTGGGGATGTGATATGAGTGGGATTAAATATTGAATTTTTTTAGGGTCGTGAGGGTGCGGAGTATCTCGGCCACATTCACGGCATGGCTGATGGCGCCGCGACCGGTAAAGGGCGGGTTGCCGTCATAGAGCTGAGAGAGAGAACCGATACAGCCCTGGGTCATTTCTTCCTCATAGCCGATAAGCATACGGTCGATATAACCAACGCCGCTCATACCGAACACTCTGAGATAGGCATCGGCATAGAATCCGAACAGCCACGGGCGGGAAGGACCGTTGTGGAGAGCCAGCTCACGATCTTCGGGCGAACCCTGATAGAAGGGGCGATAACCGAAGCTCTTGGGTGAAAGGGTGCGCAGACCTTTGGGTGTGAGGAGCTCGCGGGTCACGACGTCGAGCACCGACTTGCGCTGACGACGGTCGAGGGGCGAATAGTCGAGACCTATGGCAATAGCCATGTTGGGGCGCACCGATGGGTCGGCATAATTGCCGTTTACATAATCAAACAGATAGCCGTAGTCGTTGAGGAATGTGTCGACAAAGGCGGGTTTGAGTTTGAAAGCCACATCGCTCCAGCGCTCGGCGGCGGCAGTGTGAGCGTCGGATGTCTCGGCCAGCTTGGTGGCAAACATCAGGGCGTTATACCACATGGCGTTAAACTCAACGAGATAGCCTGTGCGGGGCACAACGGGCGAGCCGTTGAGGGTGGCGTTCATCCATGAAGCGGGAGTTGAGGTGCCGACGGTATAAACCATGCCGTTTTCCTCAACTCTCAGATTGGGATGACGGTTGTCGAGATAGTAGTCGATGATTTCGCTCACAAGATTCATGTAGCGCTTGCGGGTATCATCGGGACCATAGGCCTTGGCATACTGCTGAACTGCCCAGAGAGCCCAGAGACCTACGTCGGGCAGGTCGATTCCGTGAATACGGTCGGAAAGTTCACCGGTATCCATATAGTGGCGGAGAGCTTTGGCTGCGGTATCCATTATCAGCTCAAAGTCCTCGCGGTGGTTGATGGCGATTGTCGAGCCGGGAAGAGCCATGAATGTGTCGCGGGCTCTCACCTTGCCCCACGGATATGAAGATATGATATACATGCCGTCAGGCTCCTTGAGGTAGCACTGCTTGGCGGCATTCTTAAGACAGTTGAAGAAAGATGTGCGGCAGGTGCGGGTGGCAATCTCAGCTTCCCACATCTTGGCGAGCGAACGGGGCGACACGGGATCGATACCGGCCGAGAAGATAATCGACTCACCTTTCTTGATAGGAATTTCAAATGTGCCGGGCACCCAGAGATCTTCAGTATAGGGCACTCCCCTCTCGAGATCCTTGACATACTCGATGCCGTTATACCAATGGGGATCGTAGATCCACTGCGGCTTGCGGCTGAACTGCATGTAGAGAGTGGGATAGCCGGGATAGAGGCAGCAGCTCACACCATTGGCCACTTCGGGACAATCGCCCTGAAGCTGATCGTTGGCCATACAAAGGGCGTTGGCCTCGCGGAAAGCAAGCATAGGCTTGAAGCGCAGGGTTGTGGCCGAGTGAGCGTCAACCAGTGTGTAGCGAATCAGGAAACGGTTTTCATGGGAGATAAACATTTTCTCCTTGGTGAGAATCACGCCACCAACGCGATAGGTGGTGCGGGGCACACTCTCACAGTCAAATTCGCGTATATATTTATGACCGTTAGGGCTATAAACTCCGCCACTGTATCTGTGAAGGCCCAAATTAAACGGAGCACCATGTTGCACCACGGTAACATCCATCGACGACAGCAATACATGTGAGGTGTTGTTAAATTCCGGAATAGGAATAACAAGCAAGCCATGCTGCTTTCGGGTGTTACAATCAACCACGGTAGTACAGTGATATGCACCACTCTGGTTAGTGCGGAGCATCTCTTTCGACAGAGACTGCTCAAGGTTAATCATGAGGTTTTTATCAAACTTAAGGTAACTCATGTAATATAATTGGTTATAAGTAATCTATAAGATGAAACTATTGG
>JAIDXU010000248.1 GCA_029058455.1 Paramuribaculum sp. | reverse complement strand
GTGTTGGTGCAGTTGCCGAAGCCAAGTTCATCCATCTTGGCAACCATTGCGCGGGCACGACGCTTGCGCTCAACCTGACCCTGGGGCAGGAGGGCGAACTGGCTAACCTTGGCGCTGACAAACAGCATGGCAGAACCATTCTTACATGCAGCTACACAAGCACCGCAACCGATACATGTGGCTGAGTCCATAGCCATGTCGGCAACCTCTTTCGAGATGGGGAGGTTGTTGGCATCCTGAGCGCCGCCGCAGTTGAACGATACATAGCCGCCGGCCTGCTGAATCTGGTCGAAGGCATTGCGGTTAACCATGAGGTCGCGAATCACGGGGAAGGCTGCTGAACGCCACGGTTCGATAGTGATGGTGTCGCCGTCATTGAATTTGCGCATGTGGAGCTGACAGGTGGTGATACCCTGCACGGGGCCGTGGGGGTGACCGTTGATGTAGAGCGAGCACATGCCGCAGATACCTTCGCGGCAGTCGCTGTCAAACACCACGGGTTCCTCGTTCTGCTCCACGAGCTTCTGATTGAGCATGTCAAGCATTTCGAGGAAAGAGGAGCCGGTGGAAACGTTATCGAGATGATAGCTGACGAACTGTCCTTTTTCTTTGGGACCACGTTGACGCCAAATTCTGAGATTTACGCTTATATTCTTTTCCATTTTTTTAGAGTGTGGGGTTGGAGAAAAAGGATCTGTGTTTATGACTTATAGTTGCGGGTCTGCACTTTGATAGCTTCATATTTGAGAGGCTCTTTGAGAAGCACGGGCTTTTCGTTGTCGCCGGTATACTTCCAGCAGCTCACATACATATAATGTTCGTCATCGCGCTGAGCCTCGCCGTCGGGAGTCTGATATTCCTCACGGAAGTGAGCGCCGCACGATTCGTTGCGGTGGAGTGCGTCGATAGCCATCATCTTGGCCATCACGAGGAAGTCCTCGAGACGGAGAGCCTTTTCAAGCTCGGTGTTGAGATCGTTGGCGCTGCCCACGATACGGAGGTCGGTGTAGAACTCTTTTTTCACATCCTCGAGTTCATCGAGAGCTTTGACGAGGCTCTGAAGTGTGCGGCCCATGCCTACGAGATTCCACATCACATGACCGAGACGTTTGTGGATCTCATCGGGGCTCTTGGTACCCTTGATGTTCATGAGCTTCTCGATACGTGCGCGAACAGCCTTTTCGGCAGCGTCAAATTCGGGAGCGTCGGTCTTAAAGTGAGGCACCTTGATCTGATCGCTGAGATAGTTCTGCATTGTGTAGGGAAGCACGAAGTAACCGTCGGCAAGACCCTGCATGAGAGCGGAAGCACCGAGACGGTTGGCACCGTGGTCGGAGAAGTTACATTCGCCGATAGCGAAGAGACCCTTGATTGAGGTCTGGAGCTCATAGTCAACCCAGATACCGCCCATAGTGTAGTGTGAAGCGGGGAAGATCATCATGGGAGTCTCATAGGGATTGTCATCAGAAATCATCTGATACATATCGAAGAGGTTGCCGTAGCGGTCTTTCACCACGTCGGCACCGAGACGATCGATAGCATATTTGAAGTCGAGATAAACGGCATTGCCGGTACCTACGCCATAACCGGCGTCGCAACGCTCTTTAGCGGCACGGCTGGCGATGTCACGGGGGCAAAGGTTACCGAAAGCGGGATAGCGGCGCTCGAGATAGAAGTCGCGGTCCTCGTCGGGAATGTCGGTAGGTTTCTTCTTGCCGGCACGGATAGCCTCGGCATCTTCTTTCTTCTTGGGCACCCAAATACGGCCGTCGTTTCTGAGAGATTCGCTCATGAGAGTGAGTTTCGACTGATCCTCACCATGCACGGGAATACATGTGGGGTGAATCTGTGTGAAAGCGAGGTTACTGAGATAAGCGCCTTTCTTGAAAGCCTGGATAGCGGCAGAACCGTTACAGCCCATGGCGTTGGTCGAGAGGAAGAATGTGCGTCCGTAACCACCTGTGGCAAGTACAACTGCGTGAGCGGCATAACGCTCTATTTCGCCGGTGATGAGATTGCGCACGATGATACCGCGGGCACGACCGTCGATAATAACGATGTCGAGCATTTCACGACGGTTGAAAGAGCGCACGGTGCCTTTCTTGATCTGACGGTTGAGCGAGGCGTAAGCGCCGAGCAGAAGCTGCTGACCGGTCTGACCTTTGGCATAGAAAGTGCGGCTTACCTGAGCGCCACCGAATGAACGGTTGGCGAGGAGGCCGCCGTATTCACGGGCGAAGGGCACACCCTGAGCCACACACTGGTCGATGATGTTGTTCGACACTTCGGCCAGACGGTAAACGTTGGCCTCGCGTGAGCGGAAGTCACCACCTTTTACAGTGTCATAGAACAGGCGGTAAACCGAGTCACCGTCGTTCTGATAGTCTTTGGCGGCATTGATACCACCTTGAGCGGCGATAGAGTGAGCGCGGCGGGGTGAATCCTGAATACAGAAGTTATATACATTGAAGCCAAGTTCGCCGAGAGTTGAGGCGGCTGATGCTCCGGCAAGACCGGTACCAACCACGATAACGTCGAGATTACGCTTATTGGCGGGGTTAACAAGCTTTTGATGAGCCTTGTAGTTGGTCCACTTGTCAGCTACGGGACCATCAGGAATTTTGGAGTCTATCTGGAATTCGGGGAGCTTCGACGATTCGATGTCGGCATAGTCCTTCATTATAGGAGTGGAATCGATCATGCCCTCGAGATTTTTAATGTCTGCCATAGTGATGTCTATTATACACATCTCCGAGCCCACGAGCCAC
>JAIDXU010000247.1 GCA_029058455.1 Paramuribaculum sp. | reverse complement strand
CAGATTTGTATAATAGACAGCCCTCGAGATTTTTAATGTCTGCCATAGTGAGATATATGGGGAATGTGAATAATGGAAGTGGGTGGGGAAAGATTTAAGATGAGGAGCGTGAGGATTACTCGCAGGGAGCGTCACAAGCGTTATCGCAGGAAGCGTCGCAAGCTTTATCACAAGCCTTGTCACAAGGAGTGTCGCAGACTTTGTCACAAGCTTTGTCGCAGGGACGATCGCAAGGAGTGTCGCAAGCAGCTTCCTCACATACACTCTGGCAGGGAGTAGCCTCGCAAGCGAGCTCGGCGTTAAATTCCTCATATTGCTCAGTGAGAACCGGGCAGGTGAGATAGTTGTCGCTTTTGGCCTGAACGGTAAACACGATGGCCTGGATAATAAACAGACCCACCACGATGGTTGTCCACCATTTGCCGATACATTTCAGACGGGGCATCCAGATGTCGTTATCCCAGCCGGCGGTCTGGAACATCGACCAGAAACCGTGATTCATGTGGAACCACAGAGCCACGAGAGCGATGATGTAGATCACGGGAGTCCACCACTGGCTGAATGCCATGTGAAGGAACAGGGTGCCGCTCTGAGGAGCTACGGGTACGCCGTCGATAGAGGCGAAGTTGTGAGTCAGCTCGGCGAGCTGCATTTTAGCCCAGAACTGGCAGAGGTGAAGCGCAAGGAAGGCAAGCACCACGATACCGAGCACGAGCATGTTTTGTGATGACCATTCAACATGAGCGGGTTTCTTAACCACGTCATAACGGTCATTGCCGCGGGCCTTACGGTTCTGAACCGTGAGCCAAAGGGCATAAATAATGTGAATGACAAAAAGAGCGGCGAGACCTATCGATGCCACAAGCGCATACCAGTTAGCACCCAGGAAGGCACAGATAACATTGTAGGCTTGGGGCCAGAAGATAGCCACACCGTTCATCAACGCATGAAACGTTACGAATAGGACAAGGCACACGCCGGTGATAGCCATCACGAGCTTGCGTCCTATAGATGAGCTTGTTAACCACATAAGAATTGTGAAATTTAAGGTTATGTTACGATTGTTGTTGTTGGCGCTATTGGTTTAGTTCTGGCAAAATTAATTATATTT
>JAIDXU010000246.1 GCA_029058455.1 Paramuribaculum sp. | reverse complement strand
AATTAATTTAAAACCGTTTATCGTCCATATTAGGGTTTGAATCCCTAATATGGACTTATTTCATTTACCTAAACCAATTCATAGTATGCACTGTTAGCGGAATTTCCGGAAAAATTTTTGGAAAGAGAGTGAGGTTTTTTCAAAATCAATCGCTAACTTTGCAACTTAAAGTATTTTTTAATCATTATCAGAGAAATCGCAATTACCATGAAGTCACTTGACAAAATCTTAGCCGAGAAACTCTTGCAAATAAGCGCAATCAAACTCCAGCCCGACATGCCTTTTACATGGGCATCAGGTTGGAACTCACCCATATACACCGACAACAGAAAAACTCTATCCTATCCCGAACTTCGTTCGTTTATCAAAGTGGAGCTTTGCCGCCTCATAATGGAGCAGTTTCCCAAACCCGACGCAATCGCCGGTGTAGCTACCGGAGCCATTGCCATGGGTGCTCTTGTTGCCGACACTATGGGTCTCCCCTACGTTTATGTCAGATCGACTCCCAAAGATCATGGCCTTGAAAACCTTATTGAAGGTAACCTCAAGCCGGGTCAGAAAGTAGTTGTGATCGAAGATCTCATCTCGACCGGCAGCTCATCGCTCAAAGCCGTTGAAGCTATCCGCGCCGCAGGTTGTGAGGTTGTCGGCATGGCAGCTATGTTCACCTACGAATTTCCCGTTGCTGTTGAAGCTTTCAAGAAAGCCAATGTGCAGCTCTGCACCCTCAGCCGCTATAACGCCCTTCTTGAAGCCGCACTCGAAACCGACTACATCCGCGAAAAAGATCTCGACACCCTGCGCGAATGGCGTCGTGATCCCTCGGTATGGTCTCCCGCCGGCAAAGAAAACTAATTTCCGTTTCACCGACAGTCAATTAAACCACCATAAACCACAATGGCTAAATATTGCGGTAAAACAGCTGTTATCGCCCGACCTATTGACGAAGTCTACAGCCGCATGGCCGACTTCTCGCTCTATCAGGCAAAACTTGATGCAATTCCCGAGGAAATGCGCGCCAAGATAGGCGATGTGAAATTCCCCCCCGACACTATCGTGATCTCGGCCGACCCTGTGGGCGACATCACCCTCAAGGCCGTTGAGCGAATAGCTCCCGAAAGAGTTGTGCTCGAGGCACAAAACTCACCTGTGCCCCTGAGCATGGTAATCACCCTCTCACCCGCCGACAACGACAAGACCTCGGTATCACCGCTCATCGAAGTAGAGATTCCCGCCATGCTCAAACCTTTCGTCGGCCCCAAAATGCAGGAGGCCGCCGACCGGTTCGGTGAGATGCTTACCAACCTGTTCAGCCTTTGAATGAGGGCGCTGAAGCTTATTGCGCTGATTGGAGTATTGCTTGTGGGAGCGGGATGCACCTCTCTCGACAACAAGCGCATACCTCCCATGGCCGTAAGGCTGCAGTTTAAAACCGTAGGCGACTGGAATACCTATGGCATTGCCGGAGCAACCTCAACCCGCTCCTTTGTGAAAAGCCTGCAGATTCCGGCCGGCTATCCCTATACCGCGCTCTCGGCCACAGGCTACGGAGGCTTGCTTATCGCCGGGCAGTTTATCTACTCGGGTGACCCTCTGGCAACACCTCCCATGGTTTATGACCTCGCTTGCCCGGTTGAAGTCAAACCCTCGGTAAGAATAGAGGTAGACCGCGACAAAAACATCGCCGTCTGCCCCCAATGCGGCTCCACCTACGACATCTTCAACTTCGGCCAACCACTCTCAGGTCCGGCTCTCGACAACAGATATACCCTGAAGCGATATAAGGTGACCGCCGGAGGCAACTCGGGTGATTATCTCACGATAACCTATTGAAGCTTCGGCTTTTATTCAACCAGTCATTTCCAAAATTTCAATTCTTAATGAAATCTTTATCCAACATATTGCTTATGACGGCAGCCGCAAGTGCAGGCGCCCTCTCCTCATGCACCGGTTCAGGCAAAGCCTTGGCCTATCCCGACGCGCCCAAAGACAACACGGTCGACACCTATTTCGGTGTCGAGGTTGCAGACCCCTACCGCCCTCTTGAAAACGACACCGCCGCCGCTACCCTCGAATGGGTAAAGGCCGAAAACAAAGTAACTCAAGACTATCTTTCTCAGATACCCTTCCGCGAAAAACTGCGTGAGCGCCTCACCCAGCTCAACAACTACGCCAAGTCGGGTATGCCCAAAAAGGCTAAAGACGGCAAATATTACTATTATGAGAACTCCGGCCTGCAGAACCAGTCGGTGCTCTACCGCACTGACTCGCTCAACGGCAAGGCCGAGGTGTTTCTTGACCCCAACACTCTGAGCGACAACGGCACCGTGGCTCTCACCGGCATTTCGCGCTCAAACGACGGAAAATATACCGCTTATACCGTGTCGCGCAACGGCTCTGACTGGACAGAAATCTATCTGCTCGACACCGAATCGGCCAAGCCCCTCGACGACCATGTCGAATGGGCCAAGTTTACCGGCGCCGAATGGCAGGGCGACGGTTTCTATTATAGCGCATATCCGCGCCCCGAAGAGGGAAAAGAGTTCTCTAACGCAAACGAAAACCATCAGATATATTACCATAAGGTCGGCACACCTCAGAGCGAGGATATACTCGTATATGAGGATCCCGCCCATCCCCTCCACTTCCACTCGGCCTATGTTCCTTCGAGCGAAGACTATCTCTTTGTGATCGGTGGCGGTGAGGGTATCGGTAACTCGGTGATGTTCAAAAGCCTCAAGACTCCCGACGCCAAATGGGTGACTATGGAGCCTTCACAGGACTACAATATCGAAATCTTTGACGTGGCCGACGGCAAAATCTATTTCACCACCAACTACGGCGCTCCCCACGCCCGCGTGATGACAGCCCCGATCGCCAATCCCTCACGCAGCAACTGGCAGGAGCTTATTCCCGAATCTGAGGGTGTGCTCACCGATGTAACTCCTTCGGGCGACAAACTGATAGTGAGCTATGAGAAAGACGCCTCAAGCCGGGCATATATCTACACCCGCGACGGCAAGCAGCTCAAGGAAGTGGAATTCCCCACCTATGGCTCAGCCTCTTTCTCAGCTTCGAAAGATAACGACGAGGTGTTCTATACTTTCACATCGTTCACCTATCCCGCAGCTGTCTATGCCTACGACATCAACTCGGGCGAAAGCACCCTTGTCAAAGCGCCCGAAATCAATGGCGTGAACTTCGACGACTATGTAACCGAACAGGTGTTCTATACTTCGGCCGACTCGACCAAAGTGCCTATGTTCATCACCTATAAGAAAGGTCTGAAACGCGACGGCCAGAATCCCGTTTACCTCTATGGTTACGGCGGCTTCAACGTCTCGCTGCCTCCCACCTTCTCGCCCAACCGCATGGTGTGGCTCGAAAACGGCGGTATCTATGCCCAGGCCAATCTCCGCGGCGGTTCGGAATATGGCGAGGAATGGCACCTTGCCGGCACCAAGATGAACAAGCTCAATGTGTTTAACGACTTTATCGCCGCCGCCGAATATCTCATCAACGAAAAATGGACCAACCCCGAGCTCATCACAATCGAGGGTGGCTCAAACGGCGGTCTGCTTGTAGGCGCTACCGTCAATCTGCGCCCCGACCTCTTTAAGGTGGCCATTCCGAGAGTAGGCGTTATGGATATGCTCCGCTATCACCTCTTCACTATCGGCTGGAACTGGGCTTCTGACTACGGCACCTCGGCCGACTCTAAAGAGATGTTTGAATATCTCAAAGGCTATTCACCCGTTCACACCATCCGTAACGACGGCACTCCTTATCCCGCGATTCTCGTTACCACAGCCGACCACGACGACCGTGTGGTTCCCGCCCACTCCTTCAAATATGCCGCCACGCTTCAGGCCGCTGATACCGGCGACGCTCCCAAGCTGATACGCATTGACTCAAACGCAGGTCACGGTGCTGGCAAACCTATGTCGAAAGTGATTGATGAATACACCGACATTTATTCGTTTATCTTCCACAATATCGGCCGCACCCCAAAATAATACGGCGATCAAAACGTTGATATAACGACAGCCTTATATGAAATTAAGGTCTTCCTAACTGATAAAGCAGTGGTCGGGAGACCTTAATTTTTCTCAAAACCTTATAAATGATTCTCAGGCCCCTAAAATATATCACAGTTGCAATCATAGCCTTGACCACGCAGGGATGTTTCACCGGCGTGGAGTCAACGCCGCGCATTTCCGACTCCGAACTGCGCCGCGAAATCATCAACCGCGCCGACGACGCCAACCCCGTTGCCGACATAACTCCGCAACCTTACCGCCTGTGGCAGCGCGGCAAGAAGTTTGTTGTTACCGATCCCAAGAGCTCTCTCGTGCTCAGCACCCCGTCATCCGCAGCCAAACCATATTCAGGCATGGAACTGCGCTATGAGGCCACACGATGGATAATATCCCCCACCGGAGATTCGCTCGCCACTCTCCTCTTTTCCTCAACCGGCGGACCTGTAAGTTTCGACACCAACCTGACCCCTCAGAAGCTCAATCAGCCTGACACAAAGGTGTCGATACCTTATGTAACGGAACAATCTGTTGTAGATTCACTTGCCGCCCGACTCACAGGTAAAGATTACTACATTCTCACCTCCACGCGCTTCGACACCTCCCACGCCCAGCGTCGAGGCCCCAAATTTCAGCCTGTAAGACTCATAGGCGTATCTCCGGGCACCGGAATCTATCCGGCCACACTTACACTCGTTTCCCTTACCGCTCCGGCCGACACCCTACTCCTCGACCTCAGCCTCAGCAACCGCAACGACGATACGCGCACCTTCAACCGGCAGCTTTCATCCTCCAATCCCCGCGACCGCTACCCCTCAATCTCCTCCGAGAACTGGCAACACATCATACGCTCGAATGTGGTTATCGGAATGACTCGCGATGAATGTCGCCTCGCCCTCGGCACACCGGCCGACGTAGCCCGATATTCCTATCCTGCCAGCTATGAGATATGGACCTATCCAGAGGGTATGCGGCTGCAGTTCACCGATGGAATCCTCACTAAAAAAGGAAGAAAATGAAACTCACATTTCTCGGAACAGGCACCTCTTCGGGAGTGCCTCAGTTAAGGTGTTCATGCCCGGTATGCCGGTCAAAAAATCCGGCCGACAAAAGGCTGAGAGCATCGGCGCTGATAACCTTCAACGGCAAAAACCTGCTCATTGACTGCGGTCCTGACTTCCATACCCAAATGCTGAGGCTTGGTTCTCCCGATCTACACGCGCTTCTCTTAACCCATTCCCATTATGACCACATCGGTGGTATTGATGATCTGCGCCCATATACTCCCGACTTCGCCGACGGCTTCCCCATTTACTCCACCCCCGATGTGGCCGACGATATAAAGCGTGTCGTGCCCTATGCCTTCAACTCCGGCAGCGACCGTGTGCCCAAATTCAGGCTCAACACCTTTTCACTCTCCGATTGCCGCCCTTTTACCGTAGCTGAAACAATAGATGTTATCCCCCTGCCTATCGTGCATACGGCTGACGGCCCCCTCATCGCCGGATTCAGAATCAACAATCTGGTCTATATAACCGACTGCAAGAAAATCACACCTCAGGCCATTGAAACAGCCCGAGGATGCGACACTCTTGTAATCAATGCGTTGAGACACACTCCGCACCCCACTCACATCAATCTCAAGGAGGCTCTCGACATCATCAAGGAAATAGCGCCGCGCATGGCATTCCTGACCCATTTCAGCCATGCCATAGGCTTCCATGCCGAAACCTCGCGCATGCTTCCTCAAAATGTCACCATGGCCCGCGACATGCTCACGGTATCAATTCCTGACTGACATTGGGAAATCAATCGTCAAACAAAGGGGTGGAGAGATAGCGGTCTCCGGTATCGGGGAGAAGCACAACTATGGTCTTGCCTTCATTCTCCGATTTGCGCGCCAGTTCGATAGCGGCATAGAGGGCTGCACCCGATGAGACACCGGCCAAAATGCCCTCGGTGCGAGCCAACATGCGGGCAGCTTCCATAGCATGATTGTCGCTTACCTTGATAATGGAATCTACAAGGGTGGCATCATAGTTTGAAGGCACGAAGCCTGCACCTATGCCCTGAATCTTATGGGCACCGGGAGCCTCACCTGAAAGCACAGCCGAGGTTTCAGGCTCTACCGCTACTGCTTCAAGCTCAGGTTTACGCTCTTTGAGCCCGCGGGCAGTGCCGCTGAGAGTGCCACCTGTGCCGACGCCGGCAACGAAGATGTCGACTTCGCCATCGGTATCGTCCCATATTTCACGGGCGGTGGTACGGGCATGTGCGGCAGGATTGGCCGGATTATCAAACTGCCGCATGATAATGGAGCCGGGGGTCTCGCTCTGAATTTTTTCGGCCATGGCAATAGCACCTTTCATACCCTCGGCACCGGGGGTGAGCACCAGTTGCGCGCCAAGAGCGGCAAGAAGCTTGCGGCGCTCAATGCTCATTGTATCGGGCATGGTGAGAACCAATCTGTAGCCTTTCACCACAGCTACCCATGCCAATCCTATACCGGTGTTGCCGCTTGTAGGCTCGATAATGGTTGCGCCGGGTTTAAGTTGTCCGGTGGCTTCGGCATCTTCGATCATGGCCAGAGCCACACGATCTTTCACACTTCCGCCCGGATTGAAAGACTCGACTTTTGCCAACAGACGGGCCTTGAGATTCTGCTGACGCTCTATTCCGGTAAGCTCCACAAGAGGGGTATTACCTACGAGCTGGGTGAGAGAACTGTATATTTTTGCCATAAGTTTTTTGCTTTAATTTATATTGACTGTTTGGTTATGATTTTTCGGAAATAGTGACGTGGGAACACTCACCCTGCACAACACGCGAACCGGGAGCCACCGATTGGGTGAGCCATACGTTGCCGCCGATCACCGAACCTTTGCCCACCGTGATGCGGCCAAGCACGGTAGCGTTGGCATAGACGGTGACATTATCTTCGAGAATAGGATGGCGTGGAAGATTGACGGGGTGACCGTCGCTGTCGTAGGTGAAATGACGGGCGCCGAGTGTAACACCCTGATATATGGTGACATGGCTGCCGATTATGCATGTCTCGCCGATTACAACGCCCGTGCCGTGGTCAATGGCAAAATACTCGCCGATTGTTGCCCCGGGATGAATGTCGATCCCGGTAAGCGAATGAGCCTGCTCGGTTATCATGCGTGGAATAACAGGAATACCCAGCTCTACCAATGCATGGGCGACACGATAATGAATCATTGCCGTCACCACCGGATAGCTCATTATTACCTCGGCATAGTTTCGCACGGCGGGGTCATTGTCGGCTATGGCCTGAACATCGCTATACAGCAACCGTTTCAGCTCTGGGAGCTTGGCGATGAACTGTGTGGCGAGGCTGTAGCCCTGTTGCTCGGCTTCGGTTTCCTCCCGGTCGGCATCAAACTGGAGCGCATGGCCTATCTCACGATACAATTGATTGTGGAGCGTAATCACGTCAACGCCGATGAAATACCGGCGCGTTTCGCCTGCGGAATGGGGCCGGTCGAAAAAATCAGGAAATATTATATTTTTTACCAGACTGACAATTTCGCGCAGAGCCTCGCTCGAGGGATAGTGACCCTCGCCATGTGGCTGCATACGCTTTTCGTCATCGGTAAGGAGTGACATTTCTTCGGTGATACGCAGCAGAGTCTCCTCGGTGCGCTCGTTAGATATGTGAGGAATGTGAGTAATCATTAAATAACCGTTTTTATTTTATAATGTATATCCTGAACATTTTGTTTTAGCCAATCACACATTTTTCCGACACGAGGATAGCAGGGCAAGGTTATTCCCACTTTTCAATTTAGATACCGGTAAATCAAAAATAAGACTCGACCGCCGGGATAGCAGCGATCGAGCCTTATTTTTAATATATTACCGTCGTTTTATC
>JAIDXU010000245.1 GCA_029058455.1 Paramuribaculum sp. | reverse complement strand
GGGATAGACCTTTGAAACTACCATAACAGTAACAGCCGTTTCTGGCTTCTCGCCAAGCTCCACAACCTCGAGAGTGCCTGCGGCAGCCGCAGCCATTGCGGCTGTGAGGTCTCCGTCAATTCTCAGCATTACAACCTCGGTCTCGGGATCACCCATTCTAACGTTATATTCAATAACCATAGGTTCGCCGTCAACATTGATCAGGCCGAGGAAGATGAAACCGCGATACTCGATATTGCTGTCTATCAGTCCTTGGATAGTGGGGCGGATAATGCGGCTCTCAACTTTGTTCATAAACTCCCTGTCGGCAAAAGGCACGGGACTTACCGCACCCATACCTCCGGTATTGGGACCTGTGTCACCCTCGCCGATTCTCTTATAGTCTTTGGCCACGGGGAGAATACGATAACCGCCGTTGCCGTCGGTGAGAACAAACACCGAACACTCTATGCCGCTGAGAAATTGCTCGATCACAACTTTGGCGCTGCTCTTTCCAAACATGCCGTCAAGCATTTCGGCAAGTGCTTTTTTAGCTTCCTCAAGTGTAGGCAGGATGAGCACACCCTTGCCGGCGGCCAGACCGTCAGCCTTAAGCACATAGGGAGGTTTGAGCGATTCGAGGAATTTATATCCCTCCTCGATAGTGTCGGCTGTGAAAGTAGCGTAGGCGGCGGTGGGAATACCGTAGCGCTGCATAAACTGTTTGGCAAAATCCTTACTACCCTCAAGAGCGGCGCCGGCCTTTGAAGGACCCACCACAAGCACATTGGGTGTAGTCTCGTTCAATCGGTCGTAGATACCGGCCACAAGCGGATCTTCATTACCGACTACAACCATAGAGATTGACTTCGCGCGGATAAATTCCTCGATTGCTTCAAAGTCAAGGGGGCTGAGATCTACATTTTCACCATAGGCAGATGTGCCGCCGTTGCCGGGGGCTATATATAATTGCTTGCAAAGCGGACTCTGACTGATTTTCCATGCGAGGGCCGATTCGCGACCTCCCGAGCCAAGCAGAAGTATATTCATTACAGGATATTATGTTTCAAAAAAGGTTCGTAAATTATTGATTGTTTTTGCGTTTCCAGCCGCGGCGAGAACGCATTACCACTCCGGTGTCGGGATCTGTTCCCGATGGGGGCACGGAGGCTGACGCAGGAAGCGACGGCTTCTTGCCGGTCACTTTGGGATAACCTTCGTCATGACTGCGACGCCATGCAAATTTATCGCTTCTGTCGATATATTCCTCCTCGGAGAAATCGGCTTTCGCTCCACGTTTGAAAGAATCCTTGCGATCATGACGCTCCTTGCGGTCATAACGGTCATGATGATCATGACGGTCATCGCGCCGCTTGCCATAGCTTTCCTCGCGGTCACGGAATTTACGCGGGCCCTTCACCGACTTATCTTTCTTCATGCGCTTCTCATCGTCGACAAAATCTTTATGACGACGTTGCTTCGAAGGCTCGCTTTTCATGTTTTTGCGTGAGGATGCTATCGAGCCTCCGCTTTCCTTAAACGAACGAATGTCACCCTCAAAAGATATATACTCTCTCAGTTCACACTCCAAAGAGCCATTGAGCACACTTACTTTCAAAGAGGGGTGCATACCTATGTCATGGAAATATTCGTCATGATAACCGATAATCCATGCGTGATAGCCTTTGAAAAGATGTTTGAGCTTCGATCCGAGCAGAGCATACAGGCCGTGCATGTCGTCAGCCTCGATTCTCTCTCCATAAGGAGGATTGGTTACGAGCACTCCGGGGAAGCCCTCGTCAGGCACCTCATCCCACGCGCTCAAAGCTCTTTGATTGAGCTTTATATAGCGCGCCACACCTGCCTGCTTGATATTGCGCTCGGCGATAGCGATAGCCCTCGGCGAAATATCCGAGCCATATATCACACCGGCAGGTTCATGTTCGGCACTGTCGTCATTGAAGATTTCTTCAAAAAGATCGGCGTCGAAATCAGGCCATGATTCAAAAGCGAATTTCTGACGATAAATGCCCGGCATTATGCCGGCGGCAATCATGGCAGCTTCAATAAGGAAAGTGCCCGAGCCACACATGGGGTCGATAAAGGGAGTGTCACCTCTCCAACCGCTCATAAGTATAATGCCGGCGGCAAGCACTTCATTGATCGGAGCCTCGGTCTGAGCCACACGATAGCCCCTCTTGTGGAGAGACTCGCCCGACGAATCAAGGCTAATGGTAACGTCTCGGCCTGAGATATGCACGTTTATCATCACGTCGGCGTCGGTAAGTCTCACTCCGGGGCGTTTGGTCTCGCCATAGCGATCTTTAAACCAATCCACTATCGCGTCTTTCACACGATAGGTCACATAACGTGAGTTGGTAAAGGTGTCACTGTAAACTACCGGATCGATTGAAAATGTCTTGTCGACGCTCAGCAATGTTGACCAGTCAAACTGTTTCACTCGGTCATAGAGTTGCTCCGTGTCGGAAGCGGTAAACCGATATATCGGTTTGAGAATCCTTAAAGCGGTGCGGCAACACATATTGGCACGATAGAGCATAGCCAGATCACCGGTAAAGCTGACCATTCTTCGACCGGGAGCCACATCATCTGCTCCGAGGTTACGAAGCTCCTCGGCAAGCACCTCTTCCAAACCCTGGAAGGTCTTGGCCACCATCTCAAATCTTGATTCTTCTTGCATATCTCGTTATTATAGATGTCACGTGAAATATATTGTCTACCGCATTAAGCACAGTATGACAATTTATCGTGGCAAAGTTAATCGTTTTTCGCCAACTTTCACAATGTATTGCGCATAGATTTGCAGTTTTCACATCCTCATAATCGAATTTCGGCTTTCTTCTCAAAATTCAGACCACCCCTAACTTAAATCCCCCGAATAAACCGACAAGGGCTCATTCGGGGGAAAATAAGATTTAAATTACTATACTACTGATTACTGTTTCTGATAGAAACGCACCCAGTCAATCTTCATCTCCACAGGGAGATCGGCAGGATCGACCGGACCAACCCAATTACCGCCGAGCTGCATGTCGAGCAACAGGTAGAAAGGCTGATTGAAGGGGAACTGACCTTCAAGATCGGTTTCGATGCGAGGATAGGTGAATGTGTGGGTGTCGTTGATAAAGAAGCAGAGGCTGTCGGGGTGCATTTCAACGGCAAACACATTATAGTCATCAGGATTGATGGCTCCGGTGGCATAGTGAGGAGGCACGGAATCCATCTTGAGAGTAATGGTGTAATAGGAATGGATAGTCTGATAAGCCATGGTGTCATAGTTGAGACGCTCCATTATGTCAATTTCACCACCCTCGGGCCACTTGGCGTTTCCGACACCGGTTTCCGAGACACCGGGATCAGGGAGCATCCAGAAAGCGGGCCACTCACCTTTGGCTCCGTTGAGCTTGGCGCGAATCTCAAGTCGGCCGTTTTCAAATGCTTTTTTATTTTTTGAATATATGCCGCCGGTGAGATAGGGTGCGGTGTCTTCGGGGCATGAAGTATTGAGAATGCCGCGGAGCACCAAATTTCCATTATCAAATGCGTAGCATGAGTCATAATATGACATATAGTTGTTCCAGTCAGAAACACCGCGCGGAATTTTTGTCCAAACGGTTGTATCAAGAGTATTCTGATCGAAATTTTCCTCCCACACGAGAGTCCATTCGGGGGTATGGGCGGTTTCCTGACATGAAGTAAAGGCAGAGATGCCAATGGCAACTGCAGCACATGATAGCAATAGGCGATTCATGGTGAAAAAAGATTC
>JAIDXU010000244.1 GCA_029058455.1 Paramuribaculum sp. | reverse complement strand
TGATGCATTGGGGGCATGTCAGACATGCAGTATCCCAAAGCCTGAGCATGGGCACAGCCGCACATGTAATCGGCACTAACCGCATAAGTGAGCTATCAGAGCGTTTCGGAGCCTACTCCACTCTCGGCCTAATACTCAACGGGGTTCTGACTGCATTTCTGGCAGGTCCGATAGTAGAGTGGCTATTATAGGAGATTTGTGAAAGTTTTATCTCCTTTTGTGAAAGTCATTTCATATTATAAAGCGTTACCTTTGTAGTATCAATTAAAAAAACAACTACTATGGACAGACCTTATATAATATGTCACATGATGCAATCAATTGACGGGCGCATAGCCTGTGACATGGTTGACAAAATCAGTGGTGATGAATATTATGACGCTCTTGCAGCTCTCGATTGTTCTTCACACGTTGAGGGTAAACATTCATATCAACTCCATTATTGTGGTTTTGATGAATTCAAACCCACTCATCCCGGAGGTATCGACAAAGAAAAATGGTATATCGCGGGTAAAGCCGACGGTTACAGCATCTCGGTTGACACCCGTGGCGTACTTCTATGGGATGATACCGACAATACCGATCGCCTGTGTATAGTGAGTGAACAGGCTTCTCCCGAATATCTTGCATATCTGGAGAATAAAGGCATTTCATATATTGCTGTCGGTAAGGATAGTATTGATCTTCCACGCGCGATGGAGATTCTTTACAAGGAATTTGGTGTGAAGCGCGTCGCTGTCGTGGGTGGGGGTAAGATAAACGGTTCATTCCTTTCCGCCGGGCTTATTGATGAACTGAGCGCGATGATAGCCCCCGGAATTGACGGCAGAATGGGACAGCCGGCTCTTTTCGACGGCGTCAAAGATCATGAAAAGTTCGAGCCTGAGAAGCTTGACTTAAAAGATGTCAAGGTACTCCCAAATGGAGTGATATGGGCAAGATATGATATAACCCATTAATCAGAAATAATGTAATGAAAAAATTTCTAAAATCAATCTTAGGTGCACTATGTTTAATTTCATGTTTTGCTGCATGTGCCTCTAACAATTCAGATAAACAAATAAGCGAAAAAGAAAAATCTACTATGAATACAGACAAAAAGTCATCGAATGATTCAAAGAAATTGGTTGTGTTCTTTTCTCACACGGGCGAGAACTATAATGTAGGTTATATCGAAAAAGGCAACACCCGTATCATAGCCGATATGATAGCCGATGCAACCGGAGCGGATATTTTTGAAATCATACCGGAAAAGGGTTATCCAAAGGATAGCTATAATGAGTGTATTGAGATAGCGAAGAAGGAACTTCAGTCGGATGCACGCCCGGCAATTAAGGGAGACGTGAAAGTAGAAGACTATGATGTGGTCTTTATCGGATACCCCAACTGGTGGGGTAATCCTCCCATGTGTGTCTATACTTTCATTGAACAACACGACTGGAACGGTAAAACTGTCATACCTTTCATTACTCATGAAGGTAGCGGCATGGGTGGAACAGACCGTAAGATCGCGGCAGCATGTAAAGGTGCTGATACACTGACCGGAAAAGGTCTTGCCGTTCAGGGCAAAGTAGCTCAGGAAAATCAGGCTTCGGCACAGAAGAGTGTTGAGCGTTGGCTGGATGGTCTTGGAATGAATAAATAAAAATATTAGAATATTATGGAAACAATCAAACTTTCAAACGGCGTTGAAATGCCGCAGATCGGCTACGGAGTCTATCAGGTAGACCCCTCGGAATGTGAGCGATGTGTAAGTGATGCCCTTAAGGTAGGCTATCGCATGATAGATACCGCTCAGGCATACCATAACGAAGAAGGCGTTGGAGCTGCGATAGCTAAGAGCGGTATTCCCCGCAATGAACTCTTCATCGTCTCAAAAGTATGGATTTCTAACTATGGTTATGAAAAGGCCAAAGCCTCGATCAACGAAAGTCTGCGCAAACTTGGCACTAACTACATCGACCTCATGTTGCTTCACCAGCCTTTCTGCGACCGTTATGGAGCGTACCGTGCTCTTGAAGAAGCCTACAAGGATGGCAAACTCCGTGCTATCGGAGTAAGCAATTTCTATCCTGATCACCTCATCGACCTTGCCAATAACGTGGAAATTCCGCCGATGGTAAATCAGGTTGAGACCCATGTGTTTGACCAGCAGATCGAGGCTCAGAAATATATGGAGGAACTTGGCTGCCGGATCATGTCGTGGGGACCGCTTGCCGAAGGACGCAATAATTTCTTTACAAACCCCGTGCTTGAAGCTATCGGCAAGAAATATGGCAAGAGCGTGGCTCAGGTTGCTCTCCGCTGGCTCACACAACGCGGCGTCATCGTCATTCCGAAATCAGTGCATATCGAGCGTATGCAACAAAACATCGATATTCTTGACTTCACTCTAAGCGACGAGGATATGGCCGAAATCGCAAAACTCGACACTCGCCATAGCCTGTTCTTTGACCATCACGCCCCCGAAGTGGTAAAGATGTTCATGGGCTGGAGATAAATCTAATATTATGAAATAAAGCCATGCCTAAGATAATGCCTTAACGCATGGCTTTATTTTTTGCACCTGCGGTGCGGAACTTTACCGGCGACATACCGATATGCTTCACGCAGAACCGGCTGAAGTAACTCAGCGATGAGAAATTCATTTCATCGGCAATCTGCGAAACAGACATATTGCTGTTTTTAAGATATTCCAATGCAATGGCCGTAGCCGCGTTATTAATATATGTAGAGACACTCGTTCCGGTCACCCGCTTTATCGTATCAGAGAGATATTTCGGAGTTACATGGAGCTGCGCCGCATAGTGTGACACCTCCCTATGTGTCTTAGGTCTGCCGCCCTCAATCAGTGTAAAGAACTGAGTGGTTATATATCCGACTCGGTCTGTAGTCAGAATATTGTCGTTTGTCTTGGCATGAAAGTCAAACAGATCATAAACCATCGTCTGCAACAGACTTCCCATCATCTCCTGATAGAAACGGTGGTCAACATTATCAATGCGGTTTCTGATATTGGCAAGATCGGCTCTGAAGCGAGAGGCATCAATATCAGATACCTTGATGAGAGGATTGTCAAACAAACTTACACTCCCCTGAATAGAATAATTATTTGCGGGCAGAAGATTGTGAAGAAATTTATCGGGAGCGGCAATATATTCGCATCTATAATTCTCATCAGATTTTATTTCTGTCACTAACTTAGGGCGCGTAATCACAGCGATATCATTTTTAGACATTATAAAATCTCGGTCATTATATCGGAACCTACAACTCCCCTCCTTACATATCAGATGTAGAACGCAGTCATAGAACGCCGGAGAATTTATAAGACTTAGATCCTCAGAGAATACAATCAATTCGTGTAGATGCTTTGCCATGCCACAAAGTTAAAACACATCATCGTATTGTGCAAATATTGACAAAATATTGAAAACATTTTAATTATAAAACAATCTATTCTTATAAGACATATACGCATGATGGTATATCCAAATTCAAAGATCAGTGGTATAAAATCCACCAAATGTGGTATATGAAAGATACATCGAAAAACTGTTTGCCGTAAGGAGATGTTTGATAATTAAAACATATATCAGACACCAAATTATGAACACCGATATGAATATCATTGAAGCTATGAAAGAGCGCCGCTCTGTAAGAACTTTCGACGGCAAAGGTCTCAATTCCCAACAAGTTGCGGAGCTTGAAAAAGCTATTACCGAATCATCTTCTCCGTTTGGAGGAAACTTAACTATAAAACTCAGAAAATTTAACCTTAAGGAGGGGTATAAGCCCAGTACCTACGGAATGATAAAAGGAGCGGAAGATTTCTTTCTGCTCGGAATAGGCAGCGATGAAGCTTCGGCTATCAGTGCCGGCTACCGCTTTGAGCAAGTAGTGCTAAGGGCATGGCTGCTCGGTTTGGGTACTTGCTGGATTGCAGCGACCTTCAAAGGGTCGGATTTTGACAAGGGCGTTACATGGCCCGCCGGTGAGGAGCTTAAAGTGATTTGCCCCGTAGGTAAGGCAGAAAAACCGTCTATTAAAGAGAAAATCACACGCTTTACTATGGGGAGCAAAAACCGCAAACCCTTCAACGAATTGTTCTTCTATAAGGACTTCAAGACATCAGTTCCCGAGAATAATCAATTTTATGAAGCACTGGAAATGTTGAGACTTGCACCATCATCCACAAACTCCCAGCCATGGAGAGCGTTGGTCGATGGTGATACTGTTCATTTTTACTACAAGCCTAAGAGTCCGGCTTCGGTTCTTGATTGCGGAATAGGTATCTGTCATTTTCATGAAACTGAAAAGTTTTATGCCCACAAGGGAGAGTTCTCCAAAATCGGTACAGCACCCGTTCCTCCCGAAGACTGGAAATATCTCGTGAGCTATATACGAACAAAATAATCACACAGAGTTTTTTCACTATTACAACACACTATTATAC
>JAIDXU010000243.1 GCA_029058455.1 Paramuribaculum sp. | reverse complement strand
CATTATTTGCACGCGAAGTTACAATCGGCTCTACAACGCCATCAGCTTTATAATCTTTTGCTGCGTTGATAATTCGTGCCATTGCAACACGTCTTGCAAATTCCTCCGCATCCGGAATACTGGTATTTTGGTTCATCAAGTCAGAGGTGAAATATCCTAAAGAGGCAGCACCGGTAAAATTTGAGAGCACCCAACCAAATTTTGATAGGGTAAAAATGTAGGCAAACGCCCCACTGTCTCCTGAAATTTTAATTTGATTACCTTTATATTCACATAAAACGGAAGCTGTTTCAGTGATGGAGTTAAGAACCTCATAGTCGCCTTTCGACAGGTTAAGATTGTCGACGGTAACTGCTGATGCCGAACTTACCGAATGAGGAATAATAAGATAATTTCTACCTGTTCCACACGATGTAACCCCAAACATGATCATTAAGGTTACGGCTGCACCTAAGCCTTTCTTAAAAGAATGTTTCATAACATTTTCTGTGCCTATAGTCCTCCCCTCGTCGGCTAAATAACTGGTTTACAAAGAAAAAGCGTAGGAGTCTGTGCCATTGGTGCTCATCCTACAACTTGAGGCCCTGGAATTGCCCATTTGAGTCGAATGAGCAACCTCCAGAAGCCTACGCAATACATATATGACACGCCACTAAAAATGCTCCGGCATTTTCAGTGAACGGATTATACATATCAACGGAAGGCATCTGCCGTTGCCGCACTCCTGACTCAAATTCGAAATTTTCCAGGTTTCAAGTTGTCAAGAAGTTGCGTCGTGACAAACGCTTTCTAATATTTAATCTACATCCCGTCTCTATATGCACTCTTGCATTATAAACCGTATTCGGTTTTTACTGAACGGGATGCTAATGCAAAATTACGACTTTTTTTCTCATTGCAATAATGATGATGAAAAAATCAATAATTTTGATTTGACAAACGCACAAATTTTATTTGTTGACAGATGAAATAAGATAAGGTTACCGACTAAAGCCCCCTAATATTCTCTATCTCCCGTAATGACAATTTAAAAATTGCTGCGGTTGATTAAAAAGCTGATTGCGTCGGCTTGCACCTTGGAGCGGAGCAGGAAGTTGAGGCCTGTGTAGACGGCAAGACCCACAGCAAGCTGAGCAGCGGCGAGAAGCCACGGATTGGTAATAAAATCCATCAACAGCCACATCGGCAGCATGGCCACAAGCGTCTCCACAAGATAGGGCAAAAGATCGGCAAGATACTGCCACCACGGGCGCTGAGACTGACGGGCAATGATAAAGAGAGTGACAATCCATGTCACGAACGAGGCGGCTATCTGACCCACGACAAATATCCTCACGCCATACATAAAGTCGTCGGGCATTGAAATCATCATCATCGGAAGGGTGATAAAGATAGCTATCAGAGCCACAACATCGCGCAGCAGCTCGGCATAAAACATCAGGCGTGCCTTTCCAAGAGCAATGATATAATTATTATAAACCGATGTGAGGATAGTAAACACACCCCTTGCCAGAAGCATTTGGAATATGACTATCGAGAGGTCCCACTTATTGTCGAAAAGCGCATGGAATATCGGTGCGGCCATCATCATGAGCATACCCATAGCCGGGAAAGTGAGATAGGCCGACAGACGATGGAATTTGGCTCCGACAGCGGCAAATTCCTTTTTGTCGTCCTGATATTTCGACATGACGGGGAGAAAGGTGGTGTTTAACATGCCCGACAGCGACGATATACCCATCAAGCTCCATTTATCCGCCTGATAATAATAGGAGAGCGACAGGATGCCCTTGCGGTTGCCTATAATCAAGGAGTAGATATTCTGGAATATCACATTGAGAGTAGCGCTTCCCATCACTCCCATGCCGACCTTGAATATGGAGCGGAGTGACTTAAACGAAAACTCTACCGAGGGGCGCCACGGAGTGAACACCCACATAACGAGCGACTTCACAGCCGCGAGCACAATAGCCTGAGCCACGAGCGCCCACACTCCAAACCCGGTGAGCGCCATCGCTATGCCGGTCACCGCGCCCGAAAAGACTCCCGCCGAGTTGGCCGCCGCGACTATCTTCACATCCATGTTTTTAACCCTGCGGTTGATCTGCACAATCGAAGTGGCATTGAGGATGAAGGTGAGGAACAGCACCCTCGACAGGGGTATGATAATCGGATCGCCGCCATAGCAGTCGGCTATGAGCGGCGCACAGAGAAACAATATCAGATAGAGCGACAGCGCCATTGTGAGGTTAAACCAAAACACGGTGCTGTAGTCGGTCTGGGTGGGATTTTTGCGCTGGATTAGCGCGTAGGAAAAGCCGCTGTCGACAAACAGACCCGCAAACGACTGAAACACCATCACGGCGCCGATCAATCCGAAATCATGTTCGGGCAACACTCTGGCCAACACAATGCCGGTGACGAGATAGAGCAGCTGCTGAGACACCTTGTCGACCATGTTCCATTTAAGGGCACGGGCAACAGTGAGTTTAACAGATTTTCTTTGACCGTTGGTGTCGGCTGACATAATTACGGAGAGGAGGGGGGGGGAGAAGGTAGATTATTTGTTGAGCGGCTCGGCCTTCACGCCTATGGAGTGACTTTTGATTTCAGGTTCGCCGATATAATACACGGTGCCGCTGCCGGCTCCGCCGATATTGAGCTTGCGACGCGCCACACAGCCTACCGACCCTGTGCCCCAGAGACTGCATTTCACCATGTCGGCCTCCAGACCATCGGCCTGAATCTGCCCTGTGCCGGCGTCAAGGAGGCGGGCGTTTGTGCATTTTCCGTTGACTATCAGACTGCCTTTGCCGGTTTTGATCGAGGCATCGACATTTACATGGTTGAGATTATTGACAATCAGAGAGCCGTTACCTATCACCGTGGCCGAGAATTTAGCGCCTGATGCGGGTGACTCCACTCTCACCGTTCCGGTGCCGCTGTTTTCAACCTTTGAGAGAAAAGATGAATATACTATCACCACAGGGAGCTCGGTGACAGTGCTTTCAGAATCTTTCTGAATAGTGAGTTTGGCGCCGTTGGGTTCAAACAATATGGCGGCAGCCTGATTGGGGTCGGCCCTGAACACCGCCGTACCTACCGAATCGGGCACAGTGCGGTGAATAACCGAGATATTGTCGGTGACTTTGAGTTCGGTGAAGTCAGATACGTTGAGGGCATAGGTTGTCACATCGCCGGCTCGTGAGGCATTGACAGCCGGAACCGACATAACGGCAATCATAAGAGCCGCAACCGCTCTTCCGAGCGAAAAAACTTTTGAGAGTGTCACTTTGAGATAAGACCGGTTTATGGGATTATTATTCATTTCAGATAAAAGAATCAAGGCCGCGAAGTTATATATTTTTGGCCATAAATCACGGAATGACTCGCAACAGGAGCTATTTTATTTCCAAATTCTTCCAATTTAGAGCCTTTTTTATCGCTCGATTCCGAAAATATCATGCTCCACATGGTCAAGAATACCGAAAAGAGCCTCGGGGGTATCGGCACGAAGCATCGCGATTCTCACCTCGCGGAAATGGGGAATGCCTTTAAACAGCGGTGAGGCCGCAAGATGTCGGCGTGTGTGAAGAATGCCTCTGTAATCATCTATGCGACTGATATTTTCCGACACCTGACGCCGCAACAGGTCAAACTTCTGCGCCGCGCTCAGCTCTCCGTAGAGATCTGAGTTGCCGGTGAGATGTCGCTTTATGTCGCGGAATATCCACGGAGCGCCGATTGAGGCGCGCCCTACCATCACCCCGTCTACTCCATAGCGCTCAAAGGCATCATGAGCACGTTGGGGGGTGGTTATGTCGCCGTTGCCTATCAGCGGAATAGTGAGGCGCGGATTTTCTTTCACCCTCGCTATCATCTCCCAATCGGCCTCGCCGGTATACATCTGTGAGCGGGTGCGCCCGTGAACCGTGAGAGCCTGAATACCACAATCCTGCAGCTGCTCGGCGAGAGTGACGATCACCTTCGACTCATGATCCCAACCGAGACGCGTTTTGACGGTAACAGGTATATTGACCGCCTTGACCACCGCCGAGGTAATTTCAAGCATCAGAGGCAGATTGCGCAACATGCCGGCACCGCCCCCTTTGCCCGCGACCTTCTTGACGGGGCAACCGAAATTAAGGTCGAGAATGTCGGGCCGCGCCGCCTCGACTATCTTTGCCGCCTCGACCATCGACTCCACGTCGCGCCCGTAGATCTGAATGGCGGTAGGCCGCTCGGCCGGAGCAATCTCAAGCTTGCGGGTAGTGGCGGCGATGTTGCGTATCAGAGCATCGGCCGACACAAATTCGCTATAGGTCATGTCGGCGCCCTGCTCCTTGCAAATCAGGCGAAAAGAAGCGTCGGTGACATCCTCCATCGGAGCAAGCATCACCGGTCGCTTACCTAAATCGATATTGCCTATCTTCATAATCGGGGTGTTGGGGATAATGATGGTCTTGATTGAGAGAAAGTGCAAAATTAGCGATTTTTTTTGACATCCCGCCGTTTCAGGTCGGATTGATATTTCCCATTAGTGGAACATAGTCAGATAATTGCATTTCAAAAGCTTATTATAGCCAAATCAAACTTTTTTAACTAAAATAGCTAAATTTAACAGTCAATTACCATGT
>JAIDXU010000242.1 GCA_029058455.1 Paramuribaculum sp. | reverse complement strand
ATAGAATATCGTGGTATTAAAAATTTGAGAAGATAAAAACTTATACTCACTTGAAAATCTGATGTTTTTTTATTAACTTTGCATTTTAAATTTAGTGACCATGGCATTACCTATAGCATCCATACCGGTCCTTACCGGAGAAGTGGCTCAGCGATTTGAGACAGAGGCGCAGGCCAACTATCAACGAAATCTCAATCGTACTGAGCAAGAGAAAAAAGCTGAAGCGGAAGCTCTTGAAAGAGGATTCGTCAAGCTTCGTCGTATGTTGAATAAAGCACATCTCGGCGACAAATGAGTTTTTTAGAAGATAAATGCACTCTGTTTACACTTACAACACCTGAGGAGATCAGTGGTTTTTCATGTGGGGATTCCGATTTGGATGAATTCTTCACCAGGGATTGCTTTGCATATGCGAAAGAATTGTTGGGAAAGACATATTGCTATAAACTTGATGAAGATGGTCAGAAGGTAGTTTGTGCGTTTACTTTGGCAAATGCCGGAGTTCGTGTAAGCGACCTCCCAAATGCGAGAAAGAAAAAAGTTGAGTCTAAGATTCCTCATATAAAGGCTTTGAAAGACTATCCCGCTGTTTTGTTGGCGCGATTAGGAGTTTCTAAAGATTTTCGATCACTAAGTATCGGCAGTGATGTAATAGAATTTGTTAAGCTTTGGTTTTTAGATCCATATAATAAAACCGGTTGTCGGTTCTTGATTGTAGACGCCTATAATGCACCCGCAACTATCTCATTTTATGAGAAAAATGATTTCAAAATGGTTTTCAGTTCCGAGCAGCAAGAAAAAGACTACCGCCATATAGAGTCTGAAACAGCTCTAAGTACACGGTTAATGTTCTATGATTTGATGAGAACTGCTGAGAATTATATGTAAGATAACACTCTCTTCAACGATAAACGAAAAACTGAGTTGTGAACCTTATTCTCAAAAGTATCTCCCTTATCTAAAAGGTATATCTTGTCATATAAAACACATGGCAGGAAAATCATAGGCGCCACTCCTCATTCCCGCAATTATTACGGCTAATTTGAAAAAAAAGTCATTTTCTTCAAAACCTTTTTTCAGTGCCGGATGTTATAATTACAGAAAAGCAAAAAAGCTACTTTTTCCATTGCAAGAAATGTGATAATGATTGGTTTATTATCTAAGCGAGGAGGCGTTGTGATAACGACCCCTCGTTTGGTTTTATACCTATATGTTATCTCTTTTTTGGAGGCACTCTATAAATTTTACCGCTATCGAGATTCCAGATATATCCTCGGGTATTCTTAAGTCCCATAGATTTGAGCACATAAAGATAGCGTCTTATCTGAGAGTAGTATTTGGTCGGATCGGTATCGCCGGTTTTATAATCAATTACATCAATATACCCGTCAGAAGTCCACACCACACGATCGGGACGGCGACGCTCATAATTACCATGTGCGGCCGGTCGACCGGTAGAAACAGGGCGTTCGATAAGCACTTTCTTATAACCTAAGAACCACGGATAAACATCCTCGAGGCTCAATAGTTCGGTTAAGCCAGCTTCGATTTCATCTGCGATATCACGAGGCACAAGGCCGCGAGAGACACATCTCCTCACCGCTTTCGACACATCGGAGAGATTTCTCACATGAGCCAGCACATCATGATACATTATACCTCTCAGCCGTGCCTCATCCTTCGCTCCCGGCAACTCTACACCGGCGAGCACATTGATTCCACGTACACTTTCCGGAGAAAGAGCACCCACCGTTTCGGCAAAAACAACAGGCGAAGCCTTTGAGCCTGTCTTCTTGCTTTCTGCCTCTTTAATAGCCATAGTTGGCTTGCCGCTTATCATTGACAGATCGGCCACAAGCTCTGCCTCCTCAGGCAGATTGAAGGATTCAAGTTGAGACTCCGCGGGAATATATCGCTCCATTTGCGAGGCACATTCACATAGCAAGCCTGAGATCGACGCATCAGAAGCCTCACGATAGGTCACGATAAGCTCGTCGATGGCGCGCGTAAACACCACATAAGTCACATTAAGCTCATCAAGCAACAGTTCGGCAACCCGCTTGCGATATTGTTCACCGAAGGGAGTATCCTCAAGCACCGCTGCAGGTTTTATGGGGAGCATCGGAGGGAGATAATCGCGCGGAATATCCTCAATGCCTGACGTGTCAAACCATTCGGGAGATTTGAAATCATTGGTTTTCCATGTCGCGAACGGCACATGCACACACTTAAATTCCAATCCCTTTGATTTATGAATAGTCATGACCTTGAGACTCTGACTGTCGGGCGATGTTGCGACCTTGTTTTTACGCCCTTTCATATCCCACCAGTTGCAGAAACTTCTCACATCTGCCGAGCCGTGTGCCGAAAAGTCCACCACCATATCGCGCAGAGCGGCTATATACATGCTTTCGACTGCAAGCGTGGCTTCAGGTATAAATCTCTGAATTATCCTGTCGACCATTTCAATAAGATTAGAGCAATGCGTCATGTCGAGATCATCAGCCACCTGTCGGTTGATGTCTATTTCAGGATTGTCGAGCATAATTTCAACCGACTTCACCGCCTGAGACAATGCTGCCGACGGAGTCATTCCCAAGCTTTGAGCCTTTTCAAACTCATTAAGCAAGATAGTGAGAGAGGACTGCGACAGGGTATGACTGTCATTACGCAATGCTCCGTCAATCATTTTGCGCGAAGATGTGACCGTCGACAGCGCTACTGAGCGCAGAATACTCATTATCAAGCGCACCGATGGCGCGGAACTAACCAAAAGAGCGTCATCGCTCACGATCCGAAATCTCGGAAACTGAGGATCGTTTTCCTGCAGGGCTATGAGATGAGCTATGACAAGTGACGCCTGCGCCTTCTTTCGACACAACACAACAATATCGCCGGGAGAATAGCCTGACTCTATCTGCCGCCTGATTTCAGCCGACATTCTATGCAGCGCCACATTATTATATGTCTCGCTGTTGGAAGCTTTGATACATGCCAGCGCTACAAATCCCTCGTGATTGGAATGAGCGGGCGAAATTTCCTGAACCGCATTGCTGTATATCTCATCATTTCCTGTAAGAGAAGCGGCGGCAGTAAAAAGATCGTTGTTGAATTTCACCACCGTGGCACTCGAGCGCCAGTTGGTATTGGCGCCGGGAGTATTGCCCTTAACCGAAACTTTCGAAGAAACGAAATCGGTTTCAACCTCCTCTTTCAGCAGGTTAGGATCGGAAGACCTGAACCGGTAGATACATTGCTTCTCATCGCCGATTATCAGCGAATCGTTGTCAACGGCCATGCTCTCCGAAAGCAGTGGTCTGATGTTGAGCCACTGCATTTTAGATGTATCCTGAAACTCATCTATAAGATAATGGTGATACCACACCCCCATACGCTCGTAAACAAAAGGCGCATCATCATCACCTATAATATCATGAAGCAGACCGTTGGTGTCGCTCAGCAACAACATGTTGTTATCCTGACGATAGGTTTCAAGCTGCCTCAACACATCTCCGAAAATACCGAGAAAATGAATATTTACGCCAAGCTCACGGAAGAAATAATATTTACGTATCTCTTCAAGCAATTCAGCCGCAAAACTTGAAATCTCCTCGGCCACAGGCATGTTAGCCTGCTTTTTTGCTTTCGCCCCGGTGAGTATAGTTTCTGGATCGGCAGCTGCCTTACGGATTGTAGCGCCCGAGAAAATCGAAGCGCCGACAGTTGAAGGCGAAATCACCGCACTCCCCTCTATCCACTTTCTGTTGTTGGCCGAAAGATTGTCGATAGTCTCAGCCAATGCCCTGATTGTCTTTCCCTTTTCAGCAATCCGACTCAATATATCACGCATATTGATCGAAAGAGATTTCACAAGATTTTCAATTCGCTCGGGATTGCTGAAATAGTCGGCAAATTCAGCCGCATGCAGGGCAAACTCCTCATTCATCAGCCCTTTGATAAAGCCAAGAAGCGAGGAATGAAGCTCTGAGGAGGTGTTAAACAGGTTAACCGATTTCTTCTCTCTTATTCGTGCGGTCAGAAAATTAGTGAGCCAGTGAATCGTGCGAAGCGTAGCCTTATCGTCATGGCGATAGGAAAGTGACCTGAACAATTCGGCAACGCTGAGGGCAACCGGGCCATCGGTATCGATTTCCACCTCATAGTTGCCAATCAGCTCGGCTTCGCGGGCAAATGTGCGCAATATCGACTGAAAGAAAGAATCGATAGTGCTGATTCCGAAACTTCCATAATCGAAAAGCAGCTCCTGAAGAGCATTTCGGGCTGCCTCACAAAGTTGTTGCTTTGAGCAGCCAAACTCTTCAACAAGCTTATCGAGATAGGGCGAGCGACCATTTTCTATCCCCGCAAGAGTGGCGAGCTCAGCCACTATGCGACTCTTCATCTCATCAGTAGCCTTGTTGGTAAACGTTATGGCTAAAATATGGCGATGGTTGTTGCGC
>JAIDXU010000241.1 GCA_029058455.1 Paramuribaculum sp. | reverse complement strand
CACAAATTTATTAATCCTCCGCCAAATTTACAAATTGTTTCTTAAATTATAATTTTTAATACACTTTGTCATAACAAGCTAAAGCACCTTGTAATATGTATAGGAATGTTGCTGACAATTCATAGCTTGTCGGCGATGGAGAAAAATGATAGCGTGACTATTGAAGCACGCGATATAATCACCCGTCAATCTGATGAATCAATCAGTCGTAATTTTTTTGTGGAATTTGGCGGCCCTGCATACGGTGTCGCCTCAATAGGATATGACCAGCGATTCAGACCTAAATCGGTATTCGGATTTCGCGTAGGGTTTTCGATTATCTATGGCTCGACGAATGATGAATTCGGATGGTTTGGCGCCTGGGACGGAGGGCCTTGCAGATATGTGGACTTTAACGGTGTGACCCTACCTTTGGAGGTTAACGCTATTTTAGGCAAACGGGCCAGTAAACTGGAACTCGGGATTGGTGTAACTCCATGTATTCTTGAACGTCACGAAGAGAAGTATTTGGGGTATTACCCCGATCGTAACGAGCCTGTGGTGAAAGATGGCACAAGATTAAACATATTCGGCACCTTCAACGTGGGCTATCGTCTGCAGCGCAAAAGCGGATTTTTTCTTCGTGCGGGTCTGACTTTTATGGAAGGCAGTCTTAAGAGCGCTCCTTTCGACGGAATGACATTGCTTCCCTACCTGTCGTTAGGATATACCATCAGATAAATCTTATAACAGAAATTCGCCCCGGAACGACAGATAGTGTCAGCTCCGGGGCGAATCAGTATTGGTGGGATAATTAGAATTCGGCGTTGTTGGGAGTGCGGGGGAAAGGTATCACGTCGCGGATGTTGGTCATGCCGGTCACGAAGAGCACAAGGCGTTCGAAACCGAGGCCGAAACCTGCGTGAGGCACTGTGCCGAAGCGACGGGTGTCGAGATACCACCACATATCCTTCATGGGTATGTTGAGCTCCTCGATTCGGCCGAGCAGCTTGTCGTAGTCGGCTTCACGCTCCGAGCCGCCGATAATTTCACCTATCTGCGGGAAAAGCACATCCATAGCTCTTACGGTGCGGTTGTCGTCGTTGAGCTTCATGTAGAAGGCTTTGATTTCTTTGGGATAGTCGGTGAGAATAACGGGGCGTTTGAAGTGCTGCTCAACGAGATAGCGCTCATGCTCGCTCTGGAGGTCGGTGCCCCATTCCACGGGGAACTCAAATTTCTTGCCCGAGGCTTTGAGGATTTCTATACCCTCGGTATAGGTGAGACGCTTGAAGTCGTTTTCAACCACAAATTTGAGGCGGTCGAGCAGCTCCTTGTCATAATGCTCGTTGAAGAATTCGAGATCATCCTTGCAGTTGTCGAGGGCATATTGCACGCAATATTTGATAAACTCCTCGGCGAGGTCCATGTCGTCGGTGATGTCGAAAAACGCTACTTCAGGCTCAACCATCCAGAACTCCGAGAGGTGGCGGGGAGTGTTGGAGTTTTCGGCGCGGAATGTGGGACCGAAAGTGTAGATACCTCCGAGCGCGGTGGCGCCGAGCTCACCTTCAAGCTGACCCGAAACGGTGAGTGCTGTGGGCTTGCCGAAGAAGTCGGCCGAGTAGTCAACCGAGCCATCCTCAAGACGGGGAGGATTGGAGATGTCGAGAGTGGTTACCTGAAACATCGCTCCGGCACCTTCACAGTCGGAAGCGGTGATGAGGGGAGTGTTGAGATAGTAGTAACCTTTGCGGCGGTTGAAAAACTCATGGATTGCGAATGCAAGAGCCGAGCGCACGCGGAGCACAGCGCCGAAAGTGGCGGTGCGGGGACGCAGATGAGCTTTCTCGCGCAAAAATTCAAGGGTGTGACCCTTTTTCTGGAGGGGATAGGTCTCGGGGTCGGCCGAGCCGAACACTTCGAGACTCTTGGCCTGAACTTCCACGCTCTGGCCTTTACCCATCGATTCTACAAGTATGCCTTTGACATGGATTGCGGAGCCTGTGGTGACAGGTTTGAGGTCCTGATCGGTGAACTCCGACATGTCAAATACGATCTGGAGATTCTTTATGGTGGAACCGTCGTTGAGAGCCACAAACTGCACATGTTTGTTGCCGCGGCGGGTTCTCACCCATCCCATCACATCAACCTCTTGGCCGATAAGCTCGGGTGATGTGAAAAGCGATGCTATAACGTTGCGTTTCATTAATTTATCAGTTATTCAAATGAACCCATTTTGAGGAAGTTGACCTCTTCCTGTGTGAGATAGCGCCAACGGCCTCTGGGGAGATTCTTCTTTGTAAGACCGGCGAAATATACGCGGTCGAGTTTGGTAACGTGGTAGCCGAGTTTTTCGAAGATACGGCGCACGATGCGGTTTCTGCCCGAGTGGATTTCGATGCCGGCCTGATTGCGGTCGTTTTCGGTGGCATAGCTGATTGCGTCGGCGTGGATGGGGCCGTCTTCAAGTTCTATGCCGTCGGCTATGGCCTGCATGTCATCTTCGGTAATATCTTTGTCAACCCACACATGATAGATTTTTTTCTTCACATATTTGGGGTGGGTAAGTTTTGAGGCGAGGTCACCGTCGTTGGTGAGCAGCAGCACTCCGGTGGTGTTGCGGTCGAGACGGCCCACGGGATAGATGCGCTCGTCGCCGGCACCCTTGACGAGATCAAGCACTGTGGTGCGGCCGTTGGGATCGTCGGTGGTGGTCACGCAATCTTTGGGCTTGTTGAGCAGAATGTAGGTCTTGCGCTCGAGGGTCACTACCTTTTCATCATATTCAACAACGTCGTTGCAGGTGATTTTGGTGCCGAGCTCGGTAACAACGTTGCCGTTGACTTTCACGAGGCCCTGTGTGATAAATTCGTCAGCTTCGCGACGTGAGCAGATTCCGGCGTTAGCCATGAATTTGTTGAGACGCACCTGTTCGTTAGGATCGGGAATAGGCATTTCATATTCCACGCGTCTGGGTCTGGGAGCGAATGATTTTCCACCCTGGGGCATACCGTATTGGTTCTGGCGGGGCATACGTTTCTGGAAACCGCCGGGACGATTGTTGTTGTTCTGACGATAGCCGTTGTTGGGACGCTGCTGATAGCCGCCCTGATTGTTCTGGCGGTAGCCGTTGTTCTGACGGGGCTGGTAGCCGCCGTTCTGGTTATTGTAGCGGGGACGGTAGCCGTTGTTCTGACGATAGCCGTTCTGGTTGTTATAGCCGTTGTTGTAGCGGGGCTGATAACCGTTGGGACGGGTGTAGCGCTGATAGCGGTTGGTTTGAATTGCCGGTGTTGTTGAGGTTGAATCCTCACCCTCGGCAGCTGTTGAGGTTTCGCCTTCGGCGGCCGACGATGAAACGGCGTTGGTGTTATAGTGGTTGTTTCTCGGCTGGTAGCCGTTGTTGCGGTTATAGCGTGGCTGATAGCCGTTGTTGTTGTAGCGGGGCTGATAGCGGCGGGGCTGGTAACCTTGATTCTCTGAAGAAGCGGTTGATTCGGTGCCCTCTGATGATGTGTTGCTGTCAGACAATGACACGGGGTGCTGATTGCCTATGCGAGGGCGCTTGAATTTTTTTTCGTTGTTTTCGGAATTCTCAATCATGATTAATAGTAGTCGTTGGTTGATGAATTAGTGATTCTGTTTACTTTGTTGTTTATAGTTGTTTTCGGGCAAAGTAGCCTCTCGGCTGCAATCTTATGCTCTGAGTATCGGAGTTATGATTTTCTGCCCGAGGATTGTGGTTTTTTTAAGTGTGTAAACTCACTGTGGATTGTTGATTCGGTTGGTTATCCGGTTGATTTTATTTAATCAGGCTACAAAGTTAATTATTTTATTTGAAATTACAAACTAAACA
>JAIDXU010000240.1 GCA_029058455.1 Paramuribaculum sp. | reverse complement strand
TTGCAGACCATGGCATAGAGACCTGAACCATCGGGATCAAGTTCGAATTTCCACAGCTGCCAGTCGGCGTTGGCGTCGGTGTTGGCAACTTGGGTGTTGGTCCAGATTCTTCCTTCGGCAGCGTGTTTTGAGGAGATGAGCGGTGAGCCTTTGCGCACGAGCTCAATGCAGCGGCCTGCGCGTTCATGGTTGGTGGCGCGTGTCACAAGACGATAGTATTCTCCTTCGGCGGGCATTACCTTGCTCGGTGACTGCTGATCGTTTACAAGATAGTGGCGGCCGTAGGTATAGTTGTTATAGTTCCATAGAGTGGTGTCGGCAGTGATACGGCGGCGGAAATCGTCAAGATTCTTCTTGCTCGCGGGTGTCCATCCTGTTTCGGCTATGGCTATCAGTCGGGGGAGTGCCATATATTCCACATGGGCATCTTCCGCCACATATTCAGTCCACAGATTGCCCTGCACGCCGAGGTGATTGTCGGTGTCGGGTGTTCCGCCGAAAGGATTGGCGTTGTAGACGTTGGGCAGAGGAACTGCGCCGCCCATAAATCTCGGCTCGCCGGGATCGTTTGAGCAACCGTAGTCAAGGTAATAGTAGGAGGTGTGACACCACACGGCCTGCAGACCGAGCTGGTCGGCAACCGAGGTTCCTGAGCCGAGCCAGTCATAAATAACGATATTGGCGTCTTTGGCAAGGTCGACATCCGCACCCTGTTTGGTGACAACCTCATTCCAGCACACGGCTCTTTTGCCGAGGGTAGCGAGGTGGTCGGCCATCTGTTTGGTAAACCATGACTGAAGTTTATAGGGCTCTGTCCAGCCGTTGGCTTTCATCAGGGCTATACATTCGGGATTCTTTGTCCAGTTGGTCGAAGGGGTTTCGTCACCGCCGATATGTATAAACTCGTAGGGGAATACCTCGGCCATTTCGGTGAGCACATCCTTGCAGAATTCAATCACGGCGGGATTGGCTACATTGAGCACATCCTGAGACACGCCGGGACGATACCAGATTGTGTGATCACCTTCGGGGAAACATGAAAATTCGGGATAGGCGGCTATTGCAGCAACCATGTGACCCGGCATTTCGATTTCGGGGAAAACCTCGATGTGACGTTCTTTGGCATAGGCCACAATCTCGCGCATCTGGGCTTTGGTGTAATAAAGACCTTCGCCATAGGGGCGGTTGAGCATATACTCATACTTGTTCTCAAAGTCATACCAATAGGCGTTGGGAGCTATTGATGAAACCTCAAGGAGACGGGGATATTTCTCGATTTCCACTCTCCAGCCCTGGTCGTCGGTGAGGTGCCAGTGAAAGCGGTTCATCTTATAGACGGCCATTATGTCGAGCATACGCTTGATTTCCTCCATAGAATGGTAGTGGCGGGCGCAGTCAAGTTCAAAGCCGCGGTGAGAGAAGCGGGGACGGTCGGTGATTTCAAGACAAGCCACCGAATAGTCCTTGACATTCTCATCTTTCACACCTGCCATTACGTTGGCGGGCATAAGTTTCTTAAGGGTCTGAAAAGCATAATAGAGTCCGGCAGCGGTAGGAGCCTCGATAGTAACGGCTTCGGGAGTGATGGTGAGCGAATAACCCTCAGTGCCAAGCGACTTTGAGTCAGTCATCGTTACCTTGACAGCAGCCGAAGCGTCGTTGTCGGCAACCGAAGCCGAGAGGGGAGTGGCGAGGTTGACGGCGTCGACAAATTTCTGAATCTCGGCGCTCATTTCGTCGCTGAGACCCGATCCTGAAACTTTAAATCCTTTTTGAAATGTAAACGAGCCATCTTTCTCGGTGAGTTTCATCGGCACCGGAGTGAGGCTGTAGTCTGCAGCGTTAATTTTGCCCGCGAATGTCGTTAGAACAATCAGCAAGGCAAATGCTATGCGTAGTAACCTGTTCATTGATAGATGATTTAGTGATTATATTGGTTTGTTTTATTATCAGGTGATAGATTTAGTAGGGCACTTTCTCGAGCCTTTTAAGCCAGTGAGACCGAATGTCATCCCAGCGATAGTAGGGCGATCCTTCAGCAATAGGGGTGACCGGCAGAGCGACTTCGCGCTCATTGAGCAGACATTTCACCAATATGGGGTCTGACGGCTTGTCGCTGCGGTAGAATATCAGCTGCACATTCGACGCCATCGGGAAAATTTCATAGTTTTTCCATTGATCGGCCACCTCGTCGAGCGAATTGATTTCAACGCCGTAATTGTCAAGCTCCATAAGCACAACGAGCGGCATGACGCATACCTCATGGCCGAAACGCAGATTGGCTGAGGTGTTGGGTGAGGTGAGGGTTGAGTCGGCGCCGTTGATGAAGTTGGTGAGCAATCTTCTTTGAGAGTAGCAGGCGAGACCGTCGTTGATTGAGGTGTTGCCGTAGGAGGTAAACCATGCCGCGTTATTATATTCCCAGCGTTCTTTTAACTGACGTTCCGAAAAAATATCGAATGGCGCGGGCATATTCTTATGGCTCTGGGCATTGGCTGCGATATTGAAAAGGTGGCCGAAAAGCGAGTGCACATCGAGTGAATCTTTGGCCCATACCGTATCGGTGACTATAGCGGGGAGAAAGTCATTTATATATTTGTGTTTGGTTTTATATAACTCTCCCAAAGCGTTACCCCACTTGCGGGCAGCCTGATGAGCCACAGTGTCGGTGTCGGCGAAGTTCATATAGGGCATGTCGGCATGTGAGGCATCCGACTTTACTTTAAGTGAAGGATTGGCAGCGGTGAGAGTTATC
>JAIDXU010000024.1 GCA_029058455.1 Paramuribaculum sp. | reverse complement strand
ACCCTGGCGCAATCCTAACGAAGATGAGCAGAGAGCTATCGAGAGCCTTTACCGCACCAATCCTATAACAGGTGTGAGAGAACTCGACGGCGAGCAGCTCAACTATCGCTATGAGATTTATAATCACACTGAGGCTGCACGTCGACGCAACCGTCTCGACCCCAAGCGCAGGGAGTATAATACCGATAAGCCGGTTCCTACCGAAGTGCCTCTCATTTCAAAAGATACCGCATGGATCAATGATGAAGGCGAAATCATCCGCGAGACAATCACACGAGGTCTCACCGGTGATTATGACTTCCTCAACACATATATAGTGAATGTATATCCCGACACTACCGTGTGGATCAATGACTTTGAGAATGCCTATAACGAGCCTTATGTAAGACTCTATTTCAATCACGGCATTTATAACGAATATCCTGTTGTGGGTGTGAGCTGGGAGCAGGCCAATGCCTTTGCCAACTGGCGCACCGACTACCTGAAGCGCTCGCTTGGCCGCGACGGTATATATGTTGAGCGTTATCGTCTCCCGACCGAAGCTGAGTGGGAATATGCCGCTCGTGCCGGTGTGGATGAAAACAAATATCCCTGGGAGGGCGATCTGCCTCTCACCGAAGAAAAAGGCTGTTTCTATGCCAACTTCAAGCCGAGAAAAGGCAACTTTGTGCAAGACGGCCACCTGATTACCTCGCGTGTCGGTACTTATGCTCCCAACGATTTCGGCCTTTATGATATGGCCGGTAACGTGAGCGAGTGGACCTCAACCGCCTTTACTGAAAGTGTAGGCCAGATAACATCCGACCTCAATCCTGAATATCGTTATGACTCGGCAATCGAGGATCCCTACCGTATGAAGCGTAAGATTGTGCGCGGCGGTTCGTGGAAGGATGTGGCTCATAACATTCGCAGTGACATTCGCATGTGGGAATATCAGAATGAGCAGCGCAGTTATATAGGCTTCCGCTGTGTGAGAACGCAGCTTGGTTTCGCCAAAGGCAACAAAGCTCGCAAATAATCGAGTTTGTGTGATAACATTATTTTCTCCGATCATAATCTCTTTTCTTAAAAATGAAAAAAATCAGAAAATATAAAAATATTGTCGAGCGTTTCCTCTCAGGCGAAAGCGGACAGCGTTTCTTTAATTTCGCCTACTCGATAGGTGCTGCCATCGTGATATGGGGTGCGCTTTTTAAGATCCTTCATTTGAAGGGTGGTGAATTGCTGCTCTGTATAGGTATGGGCACCGAGGTATTGATGTTTATACTTACGGCTTTCGACCGTCCCGGCCGCGACTATCATTGGGAAGAGGTATTCCCCCAGCTTGCCAACAAAGAATCGTCAGATTCGGAATCTCATGAAGAAAAGCCTGTAATGGCTGTCGGTCATTCAGGTGTTGTGTCAGGCGGTCCGGTGGTTTACGGAGGTCCCGTTTATGCCGGTGGTGGTAACGGTGGTGGCGGTACAGCAGTTGCACCAAGTGCAGGTAGCGGAGGTTATGTTCCTCCGGTGCTTACCGGCGAGCCTTCGCATGATGTTGCCGCCGTGACTGATAATTATATTGCCAGCATGAGTGCCATAGCCGAGAAGATGAATCAGCTCCAGCAGTCTACCGAGGCTCTTAACAAGGTTAGTGAAACTCTCCTCGCCTCCTATCAGGCAATCACCGACAATTCAGATTCTATCTCGGAATCGTCGGCCGGGTATGTAGAGCAGATGCAGTCGCTTAACCGTAATATCAACGGCCTTAACACTATCTATGAGATTCAGCTCAAGAGCGTATCATCGCAGATTGATGCTATCGACCGTGTGAACCGCGGCATCAAGGAGATTCGCGACATGTATGAGCGTTCGGCCTCTCAGAGCACCCGCTATTGTGAGGAAACCGAAAAGATGGCCCGTTACATGCAGCAGCTTAACAAGGTGTATGAGAACATGATTCATGCCATGACCATCAATATGTATCATCCCACTATGGCTATGCCTGATATGCCTCCTCATCATGAGCAGCAGACTTCCGCTCCTCATCATGACCATCTTCGCGAGCCCCTCCATGAGCCTGCCGCTCCTTCGGCCGAGGAAAAAGCATAACACCGATTATTTATAAACGAATTCATATCATATACCTGTAATTAATC
>JAIDXU010000239.1 GCA_029058455.1 Paramuribaculum sp. | reverse complement strand
GACCCGGTGTCACTTCCCGAAAACGCATTTCGTGAGCTGGGAGCCGACGAGCATTATCGCCCGCTTATGCACCCCGCCCGCAATTATCCCGAAGCTACGCCCTATAGCGTGACTATGGGTCTGATTCTGGCAGTGGTGTTCAGTGCCGCTGCCGCCTACCTTGGTCTGAGAGTGGGTCAGGTTTTTGAAGCCGCAATCCCCATCGCCATAATTGCTGTCGGACTGTCGGGTGCGCGCCGCCTCAAAAATCCCCTCGGCCAGAATGTGCTTATCCAGTCGATCGGTGCATGTTCGGGTGTGATCGTTGCCGGTGCAATCTTCACACTCCCCGCTCTCTATATTCTTCAGGGCACCTATCCCGAAATCACAGTCAGCTTCCTTGAAATCTTCCTCAGCTCACTGTTCGGCGGTCTGTTGGGTATATTGTTCTTCATTCCTTTCAGAAAATATTTCGTTAAGGATATGCACGGCAAATATCCCTTCCCCGAAGCCACAGCCACCACTCAGGTGCTTGCCTCCGGTCAGGGTTCCTCTGCCGGTAGCGGTTCTCAGGCCAAACTCCTTGTTGTAGCCTCGCTTATAGGCGGTATCTATGACTATATTGTAGCTACATTCGGTTTCTGGGCCGAGACAATCACCACCCGTCTCACAGGCTGGGGCGCCGTAATGGCCGAAAAAGCCAAAGTGGTAGTAAGCTGCAACACCGGCGCCGCACTGCTTGGTCTGGGATATATCGTAGGTCTCAAATATGCTTTTGTCATCTTTGCCGGCTCCGCTTTCGTGTGGTGGGTTATTCTCCCGCTCATGGGTGCCTACGGCTCGCCTGAAATCGCTTCGCTTCAGCCCGATTCAATGTTCCGCGACTATGCCCGTCTTATCGGTATCGGCGGTATCGCCATGGCCGGTATCATCGGCATTATCAAATCGTGGGGCATCATCATGCAGGCCGCCGGTCTCGCCGTAAGAGAATTTAAAGGAGGTGCCTCAAACACCCGCCCCGTGCGCTGGCAATGGGATATTTCGATGAAGCATATCGTGTTCTTCATCATTATCGCTCTCATCGCCGTGTTTGCTTTCTTCTGGCTCGGAGTGCTCCATAACTTCTGGCAGGCAGTAGTGGCATGGGTGGTAGTTACCGTTATCGCATTCCTTTTCACCACCGTTGCAGCCAACGCCATAGCGATCGTCGGCACCAATCCCGTGTCGGGCATGACTCTTATGACTCTTATCGTGGCGTCTGCAATATTTGTCGGTGTAGGTATCAGCGGAACCTCGGGCATTGTAGCCTCAATGATTATCGGCGGCGTGGTCTGCACAGCTCTTTCAATGGCCGGCGGTTTTGTAACCGACCTCAAAGTCGGCTACTGGCTCGGCAGCACTCCCCGTGTACAGGAGCAGTGGAAATTCCTCGGCACTCTTGTATCGGCACTCACCGTAGGCGGTGTGATTATGCTTCTTAATAATGTGTATGGCTTTACCGGCGAAAACGCCCTTGTAGCTCCTCAGGCCAACGCTATGGCCAAAGTTATCGAGCCTATCATGATGGGTGGCGATACCCCCTGGACACTCTATGCCACCGGTGCCGTACTCGCCCTTCTGCTCAACTGGCTCGGCGTGCCCGCCCTCGCCTTCTGTCTCGGCATGTTCATCCCCATGGAACTTAACGCTCCCCTGCTTGTAGGCGGTGCTATTTCATGGTGGGTAAGCACCCGCTCTACCGACAAGCAGCTCAATGACGCCCGTCGCGACCGCGGCACTCTTATCGCCTCTGGCCTTATTGCCGGTGGCGCTCTGTTTGGCGTATTTGCCGCTCTCACCCGCTTTGCCGGATATGAATATCATAACACCATGAGCGACTCTCTCACACAGGGTCTCGGAGTGGTGGTTTATATCGCTCTTATCATCTATCTCGCAACCGCCTCGCTCAAAGCCAAGACCGAGCCGGGTAACCGCGATTGAACCTAAGAGATTATCTTACCTAAAAACAGGGCCGACAGTTTTCTATTGCCGGCCCTGTTTTTTTGACATATTTTGAAATGCTGCCATCAAAAAACGCACACAGAATCTTAATATATGCAAATTTTTTAATAATATTGCCGCCTTAACAAAAACGAATAAAACTACAAGA
>JAIDXU010000238.1 GCA_029058455.1 Paramuribaculum sp. | reverse complement strand
TTCACGCAGCGAAGTCACCTATCCCGCTCAAATCAAAGGCAAAACCGACATCGCAATCCGTCCGCAGGTTTCAGGTTTCATAACTAAAGTTCATGTTGACGAAGGTCAGAGAGTTAAGAAAGGCCAGCCGCTTTTCACCCTCGATCAGGTTTCGTTTAAAGCTGCCGTCGATCAGGCCCGTGCAGCAGTCAACTCGGCTGCAACCGCAGTATCAACCGCCCAGCGCACCGCCGACACCAAGCGTGTGCTTCTCAGCAAGGATATTATCTCTCCCTTCGACTATCAGACTTCACAAGATCAGCTCGAGCAGGCTCAGGCAGCTCTCGCCCAGGCCCGCGCCAACCTTGTAAACGCTGAAAAAAATCTCTCATATACCGTTGTCACCGCTCCCAGCGACGGTGTTGTAGGCACAATTCCCATGCGTGAAGGCTCTCTCGCTTCACCTTCGTCGACAACTCCTCTCACCACCATCAGCGACAACTCGCAGGTGTATGCCTACTTCTCGCTCACCGAGCGCGACCTGCTCGACATGACCGATCAGGGCACCCGCACTGTCGACGAGGCAATAGCCTCAATGCCCGCCGTTGAGCTTCGTCTGGCCGACGGCTCGACCTATCCCCTCCCCGGCAAGGTTGCCACAGTGAGCGGCGTGGTCGACACCTCGGTTGGCGCCTCATCGGTGCGCGCTCTGTTTGACAATCCTTCAGGACTGCTCCGCAGCGGCTCGACCGGCACTATCGTCATTCCCTCAGAGTCGGAAAATGTCATTATCATTCCCCAGAAAGCAACTTTCGAGATTCAGGACCGCCGTTTCGCCTTTGTCGTAAACGACAGCAACAAGCTCGTCACCACCCCCGTAACCGTTACTCCCGTGAGCGACGGAGCAACCTTTGTGGTAACCTCGGGTCTGAAACCCGGCGACCGCGTGGTAGTTGAAGGCGTAGGCACACAGAATGTGCGTGAAGGCGCCGTTATCACACCTGTCGAAAAGTCGGCAGCTCCCGCCGCCCCGGTTCAGCAATAACATGCCCGAAAAGGCAGCAACTTCTCTCTCCGCTGATTATTAAAATCATTTCCAATCATTTATCCTAAGCAAACGAGAAGATGAAACTCGATACTTTTATTAACCGGCCTGTGCTCTCGACGGTTATCTCAATATTCATCGTGCTGCTGGGTCTTATCGGACTTGTCTCTCTGCCCGTGACACAATTCCCCGATATCGCACCTCCTACAATCTCGGTGACCACCACCTATCAGGGTGCCAATGCCCAGGCAGTGCTCAACTCGGTTATCGCCCCGCTTGAAGAATCGATCAACGGCGCCGAGGGCATGACCTATATCGAATCGACCGCCACCAATACCGGCTCGGCTACAATCACCGTGCACTTTGAACAGGGCTTCGACCCCGACATGGCCGCCGTCGACGTGCAAAACCGTGTGGCAAAGGCTCAGAGCCTTCTCCCCGCCGAAGTAACCCGCGTGGGTGTGCTGACCCAAAAGCGTCAGACCTCAATGCTGGTGGGTGTCTGCCTCTATGACGAGTCGGGCAACTATCCCGAAACCTTCATCGAAAACTATATGAAGATCAACATCGTGCCTGAAATGCAGCGTATTCAGGGCGTAGGCGATGTGATGGTGATGGGTGCCGACTACTCAATGCGTATCTGGCTCCGCCCCGAAGTGATGGCTCAATACGGTCTTATGCCTACCGATGTGTCAAACGCACTCGCCGAGCAGAACATCGAGGCCGCTCCCGGTGCCTTCGGCGAACAGGGCAACCAGACCTTCCAGTATAACATGAGATACCGCGGCCGTCTCACCACACCCGAAGAATTCGAAAACATCGTGATCCGCGCTACTCCAAACGGCGAGGTGCTTCGTCTTGGCGACGTGGCAGATGTTGAGATGGGTCGTGTGACCTACGGCTTCCACGGCAAATATAACGGTAAGCCGGGTGTAACAGCGATGGTGTTCCAGACCGCCGGTTCAAACGCCACCAAGATCATCAACGACTGTCTTGCCTTTGTCGACAAAATCAAGAAAGATCTCCCCAACGGTCTCGCAATCGCCATTCCTCTCAACAACAACGACTTCCTCTATGCCTCGATCCACCATGTGGTTCAAACCCTCCTCGAAGCGTTTATCCTCGTATTCCTTGTAACATATATCTTCCTGCAGGATTTCCGCTCAACCATCATTCCCGCCATTGCCATTCCCGTGGCTCTTATCGGCACCTTCTCGCTGATGTATCTCATCGGCTTCTCGCTCAACCTCATCACTCTGTCGGCTCTCGTGCTGGCGATCGCGATTGTGGTCGACGACGCCATTGTGGTGGTCGAGGCGGTTCACGCCAAACTCGATGTGGGATATAAGAGCGCGCGCAAAGCCTCGATCGACGCCATGAACGAAATCGGCGGCGCCATCATATCGATTACCCTCGTGATGATGCTCGTGTTTATCCCCGTGTCGTTCATGCCCGGCACCTCGGGTGTGTTCTACCGTCAGTTTGGTATCACCATGGCCATCGCCATTGGTTTCTCGGCTATCAACGCCCTCACCCTGTCGCCCGCCCTCTGCGCCGTGTTGCTCAAGCCTCACAACGATGAGTCAACCCTCGGCGAGCGCATGTCGGCAGCCTATAGCGAGGCAGCCAATCAGGTGAAACAGCAATATAAAAAGCGTTTCAGCCTTCCCCCTGTCGTGACCTTCATTCTCCTGATCGCCACCGTTACATTCATGGTGCTGGGATGGTTTAACTTCGAAAACGTTGCCGAAGGTATAGTTGCCGTAATCGTGGCCATATTCACCCTCATAGGCATATTCTCAAAACGCTTCCACGAAGCTTTCGAGAAGGTCTACAACGGTATGCTTAACAAATACCGCAAGGTAGTCGACAAGTTCACCCACCACAAAGTCACCGCATTCGTATGTGTGGGTATATCGGTGGCTGTGCTCGTATGGCTCATGAACATCACGCCCTCGACCCTCGTGCCCAACGAAGATACCGGCACAATATTCTGTATGGTCGATATGCCCCCGGGCTCCTCGCAGGAACGCACCACCGATGTGCTCAATCAGGTTGACTCGCTTATCGGCTCGATTCCCGCAGTTCAGGGCCGAACCCTTATCAACGGTTATAGCTTCCTCGCCGGTCAGGGCCCTACCTACGGCACATTTATCGTCAAGCTCAAAAACTGGTCGGAACGCTCGGCAAGCGAAAGCTCCGATGCTATCATCCAGCAGCTCTACGGTCTCACCGGAAGATATGTGAAAGATGGTCGTGTGATGATCTTCGCGCCTCCTATGATTACCGGCTACTCGGTTACCAACGGCTTTGAGCTCAAAATGCAGGATAAGACCGGCGGCGACATCAACGAGTTCTTCACCGTGGTGCAGACATTCCTCGGCGCCCTCAACCAGCAGCCCGAGATTCAGATGGCCTATACCACCTTCAATCCCACCTTCCCGCAGTATATGGTTGACATCGACGCCGCCAAAGCCAAGCAGGCCGGCCTCTCGCCGCAGACCATTCTCTCTACCCTGCAGGGTTACTACGGCGGTATGTATGTGTCAAACTTCAACCGCTTCGGCAAGCTCTATCGCGTCATGATGCAGGCCTCGCCCGAAGCCCGCGTCAGCCCCGAGACCTTAAATTCAATAAAGGTGCGCAACGGCAACGAAATGGCCTCGATCTCCAACTTCGTCACCCTTACCCGTGTCTACGGCCCCGACCTTCTCAACCGATTCAACATGTTCCAAAGCATTTCGGTGAGCGGTCAGCCTGCTCCCGGCTATTCATCGGGCGAAGCCCTCGCAGCCGTAGAGCGTGTGGCCAACCAAACCCTACCCACCGGTTTCGGCTATGAATATGCCGGCATGACCCGTGAGGAAGCCAGCTCGTCGTCGGGCAGCGCCACCGCAGTGATTTTCGGTCTCTGTCTGCTGTTTGTCTACCTCATCCTCTCGGCTCAGTATGAAAGCTATGCCCTCCCCCTCGCCGTAATTCTCTCGATACCCTTCGGTCTTATGGGCACATTCATCTTCGCCGGTCTCGAATCGATCGCCAACTCTATCTATCTGCAGATCGCCCTCATCATGCTTATAGGTCTGTTGGCCAAAAACGCCATCCTCATCGTGGAATTTGCCCTCGATCGCCGTCGCACCGGCATGTCGATCTTCCACGCCGCCGTCGATGGTGCCGTGGCCCGTCTGCGACCCATTCTCATGACCTCGCTCGCCCTTATCATCGGCCTGCTTCCCATGATGTTTGCCCACGGCGTAGGTGCCAACGGCAACAGGGCGCTCGGCGCCGGCTCGGTGGGCGGTATGCTCATCGGTATGCTCTGCCAGATATTTGTGGTTCCCGCATTGTTCGTCACATTCCAGATGCTTCAGGAAAAGATCAAACCCATGACTTGGAAAGACACCGACAATCAGGGCATCGAAAGCGAAATCGAACAGTATTCACGCTAAACTCCCGCTCAAAAAATGACAATAACAAAAAATATCATAATTCCGGTATTGGCTGCCGCAGGCCTCTCTCTCCTGTCGGGCTGCAATATCTACGGCAAATTCAAAATGCCTAAGGACACTCCTCTCACCGAGGCGTATGTCAAGGCCTGCGAAGCCGAGGTCGATTCGACAGCTTTCGGCAACCTGCGCTGGCAGCAGGTGTTTACCGATCCGATGCTCACCGATCTTATCTATCAGGCACTCAAGACCAACACCAACCTCGCCAACGCCAAACTCAATGTCGACATAGCCCACGCCAACCTTCAGGGCGCGCGCCTGAGCTATCTCCCTTCGGTGGCTCTCTCCCCCAACGGGGCGGGTGCCTCCTATGCCGGCAACGCCATGTCGTGGAGCTATCAGCTCCCCCTCTCGGTGAGCTGGGAAATCGACATATTCGGCAAGCTGCTCAACTCCAACCGCACTGCCAAAGCCTCCTATCTCCAGTCGCAGAGCTATGAGCAGGCCGTGAGATCACAGATAATCTCAGCTGTGGCCAACACCTATTATGCCATCGCCATGACCCGCGCCCAGCTCGAGCTTCAGCGCGAAACTTCCGTAAAATGGGCCGAGACCGTTCAGACAATGCTCGACCTTAAGGAAGCCGCCTATCTCAACGAAGCCTCCGTTGTGCAGACCCGTGCGCAATACTACGGTATTCTCGGCCAAATAACCGACACCGAGACCTCGCTCAACAAGCTCTATAACACCATGTCGCTGCTGCTCAACACTCAGCCTCAGGAATGGACTACAAGCGCCGACGCCCTGATCACCCTCCCGCAAATTATCCGTGAGGAGGTGCCCATGCGCGAGCTCGCCGCCCGTCCCGACGTGAAGGCCGCCGAATATTCGCTTGCCGCCGCCTACTACACCACCGCAAGCGCCCGCGCAGCCTTCTATCCCGGCCTCAACATCACAGCCAACGGAGGCTTCACCAACCTCCTCGGCTCGATGATCGTTAATCCCGGCGACTGGTTTGTGCAGCTTGCCGGCTCACTGGCAGCTCCCCTCTTTGCCCGCGGTCAGAACATCGCCCGACTCAAAGGAGCCAAAGCCCGTCAGCAACAGGCCCTCAACACATTTGAATATACCCTTCTCAGCGCCGCCTCCGAGGTGAGCAACGCCATGACAACCTACAATCAGGCCACTGAGAAATCGGAATATCTCAAACAGCAGATCGCCAACCTCGACCGAGCCGTCGACGTGACCCAGACACTCCTCAAACTCGGCACAACCGGCACAACCTATCTTGAGGTAATCACCGCCCAGCAGAATCTTCTCAGCGCGCAGATGGGTCAACTCGCCTGTGACTACTCACGCACTCAGGCTCTCATCAACCTCTATCAGAGCCTTGGCGGCGGCCGATAAAAATTTGTAATAACCTTAAACCATAAATATCTATGATTAGCCCCCTTGCCTACGTCGACCCCTCGGCCAAACTGGGTCAGAACGTAACCGTTCATCCGTTTGCATATATCGATGCCGACGTTGAAATCGGCGACAACTGCGAGATTATGCCCTATACAAGCATAATCAGAGGCACCCGCATGGGTTCAGGCAACAAAATCTACAACGGCAGCATTATCGGCGCCGATCCTCAGGATTTCAGATGGAAAGGTGAAAAATCCTACTGCATCATAGGCAACGATAACACCATCCGCGAAAAGGTGCTCATCAACCGAAGCATACGCGAAGGCGAAGCCACCGTTATAGGCAACGGCATCTGCATCATGGCCGACTCTCATATCGGTCACGACGCCAACATCGCCGACCATTGTGTGATTGGCAACCGCGCTACCCTCGCCGGCAACACCACCGTGGGTGAATGTTCGATACTCTCGTCGGGCGTGATTCTCCATGAGGGAAGCCGTCTCGGACCCTGGACACTCATTAAAGGCGGCTGCCGCATTGCGGGTAATGTGCCCCCCTATGTCATCATGGCTCACAACCCCGCCGTTTACTTCGGCGTCAACGCCGTTGTGTTGAGAAAAGGCAGATTCTCCGACGAAGAAATCGACGACGTGGCCAAAGTCTATCGCCACATCTATCAGAGCGGCACATCGGTGTTTAACGCCCTGAAGCGTATCGAGTCTGACGTTCCACAGTCAAAAGTGCGCGACAACATCATCGACTTCGTGCGCGGAAGCAACCTCAAAATCGTGGCCGTGCCCCGCGAATTTGAATAACCTCCCGCTCAATCCCCAACACCCGGAGGGTGGCCCGACTTGCTCCGGCCACCCTCTGCTTTTTCGATAAACACACTCTATTTCCTCTCCCCCTAACCACCATTAAATCAGTAGAAAATTTGCTCCTATTCCGTAAACACTGTAAATTTGCAGTAAATTCGGAATAGACATGAATCGAAACCAATACATAAAACGTGACATCTACCTTGATAAGCTGATACTCAGGCGAGACAACGGAGAGGTGAAAATCATCACAGGCCCTCGTCGGTGTGGAAAATCATGGCTTTTGAGTCACATATACCGTGATTATTTGCTTGAAAATGGTGTCAAGAAAGAAAACATAGTCTCTATTGACTTTGACAAGGATGACGACAGGCACAATTTTGATGTGCTTGACTATAATGCCGTCAAGGAATATATATATTCGCAAATAAAAAGCGAAGATGAGAATTATTATGTTTTTCTTGATGAAATACAGGAACTTGACAATTTTGAACGCCTTGTAAATGGATTGAATGGATACGGTAACATTGACGTATATGTTACCGGAAGTAATTCCCGCTTCCTGTCAAAAGATATCCGCACTATTTTTCGCGGTAGAGGTGATGAGATACGCGTATTTCCTCTTTCGTTCAGAGAGTTCAGTCAGATTTACGATAACATAAATGAGGCGTGGAAACAGTACTCTACCTTCGGAGGTATGCCACGCCTGCTACACTATACCGATAACGAGCAAAAAATCAATTATCTACAGAAGCTCTGGGACAAGACATATCTTGATGATGTGATTGAACGTAACAACATCAAAAACGATCTTGCCATTTCTCTATTGGCAACCGCCCTATGTAGTTCCATAGGCTCTCTGACCAACCCTACCAGAATTGCCAATACTCTTGAATCGGTACAGAAAATGAAGATTGATTCCAAGACGGTTGCTTCCTACATCGGTTATCTTGAAAACGCTTTCTTATTTGAAAGCGCTGAAAGATATGATGTGAAAGGAAACCGATACTTCGAATCAACAAAAAAATATTACTGCATTGATATCGGACTGCGAAATTCCCGACTGAACTTCCGTCAGCAGGAACCTACACATATTATGGAGAATATTCTCTATAATCATCTACGTGTTCTCGGTTTCCTTGTTGATGTCGGTATCGTGGAAAGCCGGGAAATGAATGATGGTAAACTGAAATTCATTCAGAGGGAAATTGATTTTGTAGTTAACAAGGGAGACCGGAAATACTATATTCAGTCGGCATATTCAATACCATCCGAAGAAAAAAGAGAACAGGAACTGGCTTCTCTTTTAAAGGTGTCTGATTCGTTCAAAAAAATTGTGGTAGTTGGCGACGACATAATGCCTTATACCGACGACAACGGAATCTACTTTACCGGACTGTTTGATTTTCTTTTAAAAGACGATTGGCAATAAATCTCTATCCTATTCCGTAAACACTGTAAATTTGCAGTAAATTCGGAATAGAAAAATTTACGACGGTTGAAAATTTCTCGGATAAACCGGAATTTACAACCGCCCCACATCTCCCCCCAACACGCAGAGGGTGGCCCGACTTGCTCCGGCCACCCTCTGCTTTGCTTAATTGTCGTCTTTCTTCTCGGCGCGACGGCGCTCTATTATGTCGGAAAACGATTTGGGCAGGCGAACATTATAGAGATCGTATGCCTCATCAAACAGCGGCGCGATCTCCTCGTCTTTAAATCCCGCTATGCCACACCCTATGCGAGTGACATAAAAGGTGTTCTGGTCACACTCGCGCGCAAACTCTATAAACCTGTCAACGTAGGGCTTGATAGTCTCAACCCCGCCCTGCATGGTTGGGATAGCGTAAGACTGACCCTGAAAGCCCTCGCCCTGACCCATCACGGCGCCAAACTTCTTATAAGCCACTCGCGCAGCTCCTCCCGCATGATTGCCCTGCAGGTTGCTGCCAAACACAAACACATCGTCACGGTCAAGCTCCGTGATATTTTCAGGTGTATATTTCTTAGCCATTCTCTTTACATTAAGGTTAACACTTCACCCGCAAATTTACTCATAATCCCCTCACCCCGCAACCGATGAACATAAATAAATTAGTAGAAGTTCTGATGACGTTAGGGCTTCTTTTAGTACAAATATGTGGACATGCCCAAAATACATCACAGCCTATTAATTCCATGTTGACAGATAGCACCTTAGTCTCAACTCCCAACAAAGCGAAATGTTCTGATTTTAATGCAAAGCAGCTGATCTTACCCGGAGTTCTAATTGCCGTAGGCTCATTTGGCGTGCATAATAAAGCATTTAAAAACTTAAACACAGATATAAAAAATGAAATGGATAAGCTGCGTGGAAATCACGCCTTTCATGCAGATGATTATATACAATATCTTCCGGCACTAACATATCTAACATTTGGCTCGATCGGTATTAAGTCCAAACATCCTTTAAAAGAGTGTATCGCGGTAGAAGTCACGGCATACATCACAATGGCGGCATTAACAAATATCGGCAAATATTCATTTAAAGAACGTAGACCTGATTCCAATGCAAGGAATTCGTTTCCCTCCGGCCATACCGCCACAGTATTTACCGGTGCAGAATTAATGAGAGAGGAATATGGTCTTGGCATAGGAGTAGGAGCTTATAGTGTAGCTATTGGAGTTGCTTTTCTGCGACTATACAATAACCGACATTGGCTCAATGATGTCATTGCTGGAGCAGGAGTTGGTATATTATCCGCAAGGATAGGATATTGGATGCTTCCACTATATCAAAGATGGTTTAAATGGAATAATACGCCTGCGGAAATAGTGCTCATATCACCGGCTTATGATCCTACATATCATTCTTTCTCAATTAACTTGGCCTATTCCTTTTAACAAGTAACGTGTCAGTGTATCAACCTCTCGTAAATTACCGCCAGAGAATCAGTGCTTATGTCAGCGCGAAGAATCGCGCTGCTACAATAACCTCCCCGAAAACGTCAACGCGCACATATATCCCGAAAATGACGATCGGTACAGTTCCCTAATCCTAATACCAAGCCTCTAAAATTATCTCTTCTCTCTTCTGATGGAATTAAACCATTAAAATTTGGTAGTGTTATATAATTGCAGTATATTTGCAAACAAAATTATATCATTATGGAAGCAGCAATACAAAAGAAAGCGACGATGTTTCGCCTGAATGTTGATTTGATAGAACGACTCAAGGAGTTGGCAAAACGAGAGCACAGAAGTCTTAACAACTTTGTAGAATGTGTTTTGTTTAACGTAGCATATAATGAGCCCAATGAGGTTACAAAAGCTGCGATAGAGGAAGCAAGGAGTGGTAAGTTGAAAGATGTAGCCCCGATTGATACGTCTTCGGTTGAAGCCATGTTTAAGTCGATGGGATTATGAAAAAGCTTAAACCATCAACTCAATACAAGAAAGATCTTAAGAGAATTCGAAATAATCCCAAGAAAGCAGAGGCTCTTCTGAAAATCCTTCAGATTCTGGAACAAGAATTAGAAATTCCTAAGGAATACAATCCGCACCTATTGACCGGTGACTATTGTGGATGCATGGAGTGTCATATTCAGGGAGACTTTCTATTGATATGGATAGATGAAAATTTGGAAGAAATTGACTTGGTCAGACTTGGATCACACTCTGAATTATTTGGCAAAGGTTTGAAGCGATAGTATTCCTCCGAAATTCACCTACATAATTATCTGAATATGCTACAAACACTGAGGGTATATCGGCCGGGGAACGGCTGATATACCCTCAGAATTTTTCAGTATCTAAAAAAGTTTATTTTGAGTCTTTGTTGAGAAGATCGCGGATCTCGGTGAGGAGCTTCACTTCATCTGAAGGCTCGGCGGGAGCGGGTTCGGGCTCGGGAGCAGCCTCCTCTTTCTTACGCAGGTTGTTCATCACCTTGATGGCAAGGAATATGCAGAAAGCAATGATGATAAAGTCAACGATAGTCTGCACGAATGCGCCCCATGTAAGAGCCACTTCGGGAGTAATGACCTCGGAAGTAACGCCGTCGATTACGGCATCTTTAATAACATATTTATATTCCGAGAAATTAAGGCCACCGGTGAGCACACCTACACCTGGCATGATGATGTCGTTGA
>JAIDXU010000237.1 GCA_029058455.1 Paramuribaculum sp. | reverse complement strand
GAGATAGACTTCGCAAAGTTTCACGTCGATTGCCGCGTCGATGCGTTCGGAACAAGCCTTGAGCCATGCGGTCTGAGCTTCCATTACATTTTCGGTGGCCATAACTCCCTCATGGAAGGCAAGGTTTGCCTGACGGAGGTTTTCATCAGCCTTGGCCATGTTGGTGGTGGTCATGTTGTGGGTCTTGATGGCCTCGCGGGTTTTGAAAGCCGACTGACGCACCTGCAGGTCTACAAGCTCGAAAGCATCCTGACGCTGGAGTTCGCTGACAAGGGTTTCTGACTTGGCGGCGCGATATTTGTTGTAGTTACCGCCCCAGTGCCAGATAGGAATAGTGAGCATTGCACCTACTGAAAACGACCCGTTGAAACGCTTTTTGAAGCCGTCAAACATGTTGGGATTGCTGAATGAATATGCGCCTACAACCGCGAGGTTGGGTAGCATCGATGCCATGGCAACTTTGGCTTTCTGTTGGTTGGCTTTCACTGCCATGTCGAGAGCCCGGAGATCGTCGCGGTTCTGATAAACATCATTCATATTGTAGGTTGTGGCGATGAGATTCTCATTGGTGGGAATGTCGGCGAGGCTGTCGGATTCGTCGGCCAGAACAAGCTGACTGTCGAGGGGAAGTCCGCAGAGCTGGGCGAGAGCCATGCGCGACAGCACGAGGCCGTTGTTTACCTTTGTGAGATCGATCTGAGCCGAATTGAGCTTCACTTCCACGCTCAGAAGATCGCTTTTCACGGCCACACCCTGCTCACACATCAGTTTCACGTCGTGGCAGAGGGTGTCGAGCAGAGCGACATAGCTTTCGGCGAGTACCTTTTTGGCATTGAGCGATACCACCTGCCAATAGGCTGCGTCGACGGCATAGACCACGTTGTCGGCCTCATTGTCGCGCAGGGCTTTGGCGGCTTCCTCGGCATAGTGGGTGAGCTTGTTGAGAGCCACGATCTTACCGCCCATGTAAACAGGCTGGGTCACGGTTACAGCACCGAAAAACAGGTTATGGATATCAAATTCCATAGCCTCTTTCGGTATCAGAGCCACGGTCTGGGGGATATATTGTCCGTCAGGACCCTTTATAGGTTCGTGGGTTATAGGATTGGTGACGAGATTAAATTCATAGCTTTGCTTCTCGAGATTGAAAGTCTTGGTGGGAAGCAACTGGTCGGAGTCGAAAATCGAAACATTCTTCTGGTTGTAGGCATATCCTCCTTCGAAATCGATTGAAGGGAGATAGGCGGCAAAAGCTTCTTTGCGTTGATAACCTGCTCCGCGCACCTTTTCGTTGGCAATGCGCATCTGCTTGTTGTTGGAGAGTGCCATAGCGCGGCATTGCTCCAATGTAACCGGGCCTTCGACCGGCAGATTATCCTGAGCTGACAGCGGTTGCGAGCATAAGGCTATCGCGGCACCGAGCCATAAGTTGATGTGATGAACTAATCGCATGAGAAATTAAAATTTGGTCGAATGAAAAAACAGAATTCACCCGTGATTGCGACAGGTGATTGCTTGTGAAACGTGGCCGCCTTTTTAAGCGGTTCTACAAATATAACTCCTTACAGTGAGCTATAGTTTGGGTAAAACATGATTTTCGCCGTTTATTCCAATCTTTAGAAAGTCTTTGGATATAATGGCCAATCGGTCATGAAGTGGCGAGTTTTTTCAGTCGCGAGATTATCTCGCCTCGGAAAAAATTAGTTATTTTTGCCAAAAAATTCCACATATATTAAAAATGGACTTATTCGAACAGATCAGTGCCGACATCAAAGCGGCTATGCTTGCCCGCGACAAGGTGCGTCTTGAGGCGCTCAGAGGCGTGAAAAAAGAATTTCTTGAAGCTAAAACAGCCAAAGGAGCCGACGGACAGCTCTCCGACGAGCAGGCTTGTAAAATCATGACCAAGATGGTGAAGCAGCGTGTTGAAACCGCTGAAATCTACACCTCGCAAAATCGCCCCGAACTGGCTGAAAACGAGCTCGCCGAGGCTGCCGTGATAAAAGCCTATCTTCCTGAACAGCTTACCCCCGAGCAGCTCGACGCCACTCTGCGCGAGATTATCGCCGAGGTTGGCGCCACCTCTGCCCGCGAGATGGGCAAGGTGATGGGTGTGGCCACGAAGCGTCTTGCCGGCCGCGCCGACGGAAAACTGATTTCAGCACGTGTAAAGGAGTTGCTTTCCTAAACTCTCAGTCACAACGATAAGTCATAGAATTACTCCTAAATCAGATTAAAAATGCTTACCATACAACAGATAAAAGAAAATCCCGAGCTTACGGTTAAACGTCTTGCAATCAAAGGATTTGATGGCAAGGAGATGATCGACAAGGTGATTGAACTTGATAACGAGCGCCGCCAGATGCAGCTTGCCAACGACAACCTTGCCGCTTCACAGAAGAAACTTGCCGCCGAGATCGGTCAGCTTATGAAGCAGGGCCTTCGCGATGAGGCCGGCGAAGCTAAAGCCAAAGTTGCCGCTTTAAAGGAACAGCAGAAAACCGTTGCCGACAAGCTGGCAGCCGCCGAGGATGAGATTCGCCGTCTGCTGCTCAGTATTCCCAACCTCCCCTGCGCAATGGTGCCTGAAGGTCTCACCGCTGCCGACAATGTGGTTGAAAAGACCGGTGGTCCAATGCCCGATCTTCCTGAAGATGCCCTCAGCCACTGGGATCTCGCAAAGAAATATAATCTGATTGATTTTGACCTCGGCGTGAAGATTACCGGAGCCGGTTTCCCCGTTTATTTCGGTAAGGGTGCCAAGCTCCAGAGAGCATTGATTCAGTTCTTCCTCGACAGTGCTTCCGAAGCAGGTTATCTTGAGGTTCAGCCTCCCTATGTTGTCAACGAGGCTTCGGGCTATGGCACAGGTCAGCTTCCTGACAAAGAGGGTCAGATGTATTACATCAACGAAGATAATCTCTATCTTATACCCACCGCAGAGGTGCCTGTCACCAATCTCTATCGCGATGTGATTCTTTCGGCCGACTCTCTTCCCCGCAAGAACTGCGCTTATTCTGCGTGCTTCCGTCGTGAGGCCGGCAGCTACGGCAAGGATGTGAGAGGCCTTAACCGCCTCCACCAGTTTGACAAGGTTGAGATTGTGAGAATCGAGAAGCCCGAGGATAGCTATGCCGCTCTCGAGGAGATGAAAGACCATGTGCAGGGTCTTCTTGAAAAGCTCGGATTGCCGTGGCACATTCTGCGTCTCTGTGGCGGTGACATGAGTTTCACCTCGGCCATAACCTTTGACTTCGAGGTTTGGTCGGGCGCTCAGAAACGCTGGCTTGAGGTGTCGTCGGTGAGCAATTTCGAAACCTATCAGGCCAACCGTCTGAAATGTCGTTATCGCGGCGAGGATAAGAAGATTCATCTTTGCCACACCCTCAACGGCTCGGCTCTCGCTTTGCCCCGCATCATGGCCGCTCTGCTTGAGAACAATCAGACTCCCGAGGGTATCGTAGTGCCTGAATGTCTGAGAAAATACACCGGCTTTGACATCATCAACTGATTATATCAGCCAATATTAAAGATTAATGGATAAGAAATCCATCTGGGATCTCAGTCGCCCCTCTGCCGAGCAATATCGCGGCATGGAGAAAATGAGACTCACGGTGGTGCTCGACAATGTGAGGTCGCTCAACAATATAGGGTCGCTGTTTCGCACAGCCGACGCCTTTATGGTTGAGCGGCTTGCGCTTTGCGGCATAACCGCAACACCGCCGTCGCCCGAGATTAGCAAAACGGCTCTCGGCGCTGAAAATTCGGTGGAATGGGTCTATTTCGACAATACACGCGACTGTATCGACAAGCTTAAGAGCGAGGGTTATATTGTGTGCTGTCTCGAGCAGGTGAAGGGGAGCGTGGAACTTGGAAGCTTTGTTGCCGAACCGGACAGGAAGTATGCCCTCGTGTGCGGACACGAGGTCTATGGCGTTAATCCCGAAATAGTCAATATGGCTGATGTGTGGCTTGAGATACCGCAGGGAGGCACCAAACACTCGCTCAATGTGACGGTCTCGACCGCTATCGCGATGTGGCAGTTTTTCAGCCGTCTACGCCCCGATCAGATTGACCAGCGCGCCGAGCAGCAGGCATAAGCTCACTATAAACATCACCATCGAGGTGCGCCCTAACATGGGGTTCATCTCGCGGCCATGTTTTCGTGCGATTCTGCACCACAGCAGGAATATGTCTATGCAACATGCCACCGGCACTATCCACCACACGCCCCCGAGGTCGAGCCATGCGGGGAGCATGAGAGCCATCGCCACCCAACCGTTAACGAGATAGAGCAGCAGGCTGAAGTTTCTTCCGAGCTTTACGGCAAGAGTGATTTTACCGACAGCCTTGTCGGCGTTGCGGTCACGCACATTGTTTACAATCAACACATTCGCACCAAGCAGTCCCATGCTGGCGGCGGCGAGTGCCACATGCGAATCGAGGGTATAGGTCTGAAGCCAGTAGGTGAGACACACCGGCACAAGGCCGAAAAACACCACTACCGTGGCCTCGCCCAAAGCGTGATGTGACAGCGGATAAGGACCGGTGCTGTAGCATATAGCGCCGATCGCTATTATTATGCCTGCGATTATAAGCCACCACCCTCCATAGGCCACAAGGCATAGGCCTACGACACATGCGGCGCCGAGAGTGCCATAGGTGGCGAGAGCCATTGCTTTAGGGGAAATGTCACCTTCGGTAACTCCTCTGCGGGGGCCTTCGCGGCCCGGTTTGTCAAGGCCTCCCTTAAAGTCATAATATTCGTTGGCGAAATTTGAGGCTATCTGGGCGAGTATGGCGAAGATAAGACATAACAGGGCGGGAACAGGCGCAAAATAGCCGTCGGCCAATGCAAGAGCCACTCCGGTAAGCACACCGGCCACCGATACCGGCAGGGTGCGCAATCTCATGGCTTCGATCCAACATTTGAGCTGTGTGTTCATCTGATTCGTTTGTGTTTGTTGCTGCGAAGATTGTCAGGAGTATGATGAGGTTTGTTGACGCGGGTGTGTTTGGCAGGTTTGACAGGTTGTGGCGCGGGAGTTTCATCGATAGTCACAGCGGGAGCGGCCTCGGTTTCGAAGTCTATTCCGAAACAGTTGCGTATGGCACGGATGATACGTTTGGCACCCCTTCCGTTTTCGCGCAGCATATTGAGGATAACTCTGATATATTCATCCTTGTTTTTCAAGCCGCAGAGACCGGCCACATTGCTGCCCGGCAGCATGGATTTCTGATTGTAGACTCTCAATATGTCGGCATAACTCCCTATGGCGAGATAGTGGCGGAAGTCGCGGCAGAATTGCTCGTAAAGCCCCATCGGATTGATCTCAACGGTGAGTTTTGAGAGATGTTCCTCCAGCTGCGAGATATTGGCAAACCGTCCGTCAACACGATATTCCATCAGCCGCTTAACGCGGTGGCGGGTGTGGAGCAGAGCCTGCTGACGCAGATCGTGGCGGAACTGCTGCATTACGGTTGCCTTAACCTTTTCAAATACCTTTGTCTCATCTTTGTGGCGGTAGGCGGCCACGGCTCTCACCACCTCTTCGAGCATCAGGATATTCTCAATCTCGGCCACCTCGGGCACCATTATTCGTTTGCCACGCAGATATTCAACCTCTTTGGCGTCGCGGCGGTCGCGGTCAACTATACCCATCGAGTCGAGGTGGTGGAATCCGGTGAGGTCGTTGAATGTGCGCGTAGCTTCTATAACCTTGTTGCAGCTGCCGAGGCTTTTAACCGAGAAGTCTTTAAATACGAGCGGGTAGAGGTGAGCGTCGATCGAGTTTACGCCATCGCCCTCGATAAAAAGCACCGGTTTGCGTGACCCGATTATCGCCGCATACATATCTTCACCGAGCTGAGAGTCGGGAGGCAGAAGTGTGTAGGCCCATGCCGAAAGCGCTGCGTCATAATGCTGCACCCATATCACCGACGCCTCCTGGCGCGAGGAGGCAAACTCAAGGTCGTGGGTCACATAGATAAACATGCAATCAGGCCTGAGAAGCTCTATGCGGTTCCAGAGACCCTGCATAAGGGTGGGGTGGAGAAACATCTCGGGAGCCTCGACAATCACTCTCGCCCCTTTGGGCGCGTAGAGAATTGCGCCGACATAGTAGATAACGGCCCGTTCACCGTCAGAAAGCCGTATCGAGCTGTAAGGGTCATCATCGCTGCCGCGCGCAAAGAGCATCCGACCGCTTTCTATCAGAATTCTGTTGCCCGGAAATACCTCTTCCCATACTTCGGTAACCTTGTCGAGCGGTGTTGAGGCTAAACGCGACTGCGGATTGGTGGCAAGGTTGGCTTTATATTTAAAAAGATTCACCATCTCGTCGTGGAGCAGCAGCCCGAGGAGTCTTTCAAGCTGGGTGCCCGCTTCGGGCTGTCGGCCGAGAGTTGAGGCAGTGCGCTCGAAGAGCGAGTCTATAGAGTGGGGTTCCGGCTTGAAGTGGCGGGTGTCATAAAGCGCCTTTAGGGCCGAGAGACGATAGACCGGTTGGTCGGAGTCGGTCGATGTCGAGGCTATGGCATCGGCAAATCGGGTTTTGCCGGCACCATTGGCACCCACTATCACCAGTCGGCGACAAGAGTCACTCAGCTGTAGCGGTTCTCCTCCTATGAGCGATGGCAGAATCATGCTGTTTCGGAATGATTAATGTTTTATCAGATTATCCGGTCGATTAGAAATTGAGTTGGCCAACACCTTCTCTTACTATTTCTGGCGTAGCGGGGTCCTGGAGGTCGACCACAGTTGAATTGGCCGGTTCGCGGAATCCGCCGTCGATCACAAGATTGATTTTTCCTTCGAGATTCATCGCAATAGAGCGTGCGTTTCCGGCTTCGGCCTCCTCACCTTCAACCACTCCGACCGAGGAACACATCAGCGGATTGCCGAGGCGCTCGGCAAGTGCGCGGGCTATGTCACATCCGGGCACCCTTACACCAACGGTTTTACGTCCTCTCATATTTTTGGGGAGTCGGGTTGTGGCCGGCAGGAGGAATGTGAATGGCCCGGGAAGATTTGCCCTGAGAATACGATAGGCTGTGTTGTCGATTCGCACATAGTCGGAAGCCTGAGAAATGTCGCTGCACACTATTGATAAAGGTTGCTTGGCATTATTGATTCCTTTTATCGAACATACCTTCTCAATGGCCGGAGCAATCAGGCAGCTGCATCCTATGGCATAGTTGGTGTCGGTAGGAAAAACGATCACTCCGCCATCCTTGAGTACTTCAACCGCCTCGTCGAGATAGCGGAGATTGATGTTGCCGGGATAGATTTTGAGCACTTGCATTGTCTGAAAACGGTTTTTATCGTTTGGAAAAATCGGTTGACTTAATATTTTATTCTGATGGTGGCGTTGCCGATTCGGAGGAGATAGATGCCGCGTGAGGAGAGTTTCAGCCGGTGAAGTCCCGGCTTCAGATCGGCTGTTATGATCGGTTGACCAAGTATGGTGAAGAGCTCTATGCGGGTAGGGTCGGCTACTTCAAGATAGAGGTGCTTGTTGCCTATGCCGCTGTTGACTCCCTTTACCCCTTTGACCGGGGTTAGTGTTATCCGGCTGCCTGATATGTCGCTTACCTGTTCCCATCGCGGTTGCTCGGCCCGCGGCACAACGGCGGCTGCCTTGACACTTATAGTGGCAAGGGCAGTGACCAGAGTTATGAGCAGGATTTTAAGCTTTGACATGGGAGACAGTCGGGTAGATTAGGGTTATTATACTGCAAATATACTAAAATAGTTTAATCCTACAACTGCCTGTGTGTGGCTTTCGGTCAATTGTTGTAACTTTGCGCCGAATAACCGATTGCAAGACCTATGTTTCAGTCACTCGTTAGAAATTTTTTGATAAGGCGTAATCTCGCGGCTCTTACTCCCCGGGCTGCGCTCGTGGATATGGACGGCACTCTGTATGACTCCATGCAGAATCATGCTACGGCATGGTATCAGCTTATGAATGAGCTTGGAGTGAAATGTGACAGAGACGAGTTTTTTCTATATGAAGGGCGCACAGGCCGCTCGACTATAAATCTGCTCTTTAACCGTGAGCTGGGTCGCGACGCTACTCCCGAGGAGGTTGAGAAATATTATCACCGCAAAACAGAGCTGTTTAATCTCCTTCCTCCCCCCGGTCCGATGCCGGGAGCGGCTGAAATTCTGTCGCTTTTCAAGGAGGTGGGGATGAAGATAGTGTTGGTGACCGGCTCGGGTCAACATTCGCTTATCGACAGACTCACTACCGACTTTCCCGGTATTTTCACTCCTGATCTGATGGTGACGGCGGCCGATGTGACTCATGGCAAACCTCATCCCGAACCTTATATCCGGGCAATGCAGAAAGCGGGAGTGCGCCCCTCGATGTCGATAGCGTTGGAAAACGCGCCTCTCGGCGTGGAATCGGCTATAAGAGCCGGGGTGTTTACAGTGGCGGTTACCACCGGCCCGATTCCCCGCAAGGCTTTTGAAGAGGTCAACGCTTCGGTGATATTCAACTCCATGCCTGAGGCTGCGAGAGATATGCCGACATTGCTTCTCGCCATGCTCGCCACCCGAGTTGATAAGTAAAAAAATCTCCTAATC
>JAIDXU010000236.1 GCA_029058455.1 Paramuribaculum sp. | reverse complement strand
ATTTGCAAATGCCCAGAAATGGAATTTCGGCATAGAGGCCGGATATGTCAACAACACCCTTGCCGTGGATGAATATAAATCAACCGCAAGAAACGGCTTCAAGATAGGAGCGGACGCCGAATATACCCTCAAAAATCACCTCTCGTTTGAATCCGGATTATCATATATCAGAAAGGGTGCCACAGTCTCGGGCAACAATATGCTCTCGTCCAGAATCAGCTCTATCAAATTTTCAGAGATGAACTATCTTCAGATTCCCCTCATGATAGGATATAAGGTTGAAACAGGTAGCGGATTCAGCTTCAAGCCGCAAATCGGAGGATATTTTGCAGCAGGCATAAATGGCGACTCGTTTGTCACCGGAACCGATAACTTCAATCAACCCTACGAAGCGAGAGTCAACACATTTTCAACTACCACCAGCATTAATGGTGTCGCCCCTTTCAGGCCGTGTCACAGAGCGGATGGAGGACTTTCGTTTGCCCTCAATCTCAACTATCGCCATTTCTCGGTCAAGGCTCAATACGATCTCGGTCTTACAGCAGCAACCATCTACGGAAGCGGAAAACAGCGCACTCTATCCGTATCCTTAGCCTATTGGCTGTTTTAACATTCGGCGGCCGGGCGTTACAGTCATTCGTCACACAATTTACCGGGATTTGCGGGTGTCATGTTTTTTGAGTAATTTTGCAAAAACTAAACAACTATGAGCAACCTCACTTCACCCGGCCAAGTGCTTGTAACCGGTGCCGACGGCTTTATCGGCTCACACCTCACCCGCCTTCTGCTTGACGAAGGCTATCGGGTAAGGGCTTTATGTCAGTATAATTCATTCGGTTTTCTCGGTTGGCTCGAGGGGGTGAATCATCCCGCACTCGAAACAGTGTCGGGCGATGTGCGTGACCCGGATCTCTGCCGCGCCATAGCCCGTGACTGCCACACCATCTTCCACCTCGCTGCCCTTATAGCCATACCCTACAGCTATATGGCGCCCGACAGCTATGTCGACACCAACATCAAGGGCACTCTCAACATGCTTCAGGCGGCCAGGGCAAGCGGCTCGAAAATCATCGTGACCTCCACCTCGGAGGTTTATGGCACAGCTCTCTCGGTGCCTATTTCAGAGAGCCATCCGCGTCAGCCGCAAAGCCCTTACAGCGCTACTAAAATCGGCGCAGATGCTCTTGCCATGAGCTTCTATAACGCCTTTGACCTGCCGGTTACGATAGCCCGGCCCTTTAATACCTACGGGCCTTGTCAGAGCGCCCGCGCCATCATTCCCACTATTATCACTCAGATAGCTTCAGGCAAGAGAGAGATAAAAGTAGGCGATCTAACCCCTACCCGCGACTTCAACTATGTCACCGATACCGCCCGCGGTTTCCTTGCCATTGCCCGCGCCGAAAACACCGAAGGGCGTGAAATCAATATTGCCACCGGCACCGAGGTGAGCATGGCCGACACTCTCGCCACAATCGCACGGCTGATGAACGCCGACGTGACATGGGTAACCGACCCTGAGCGTCTTCGCCCCTCCAAAAGCGAGGTCCGCAGACTATGCGGCGACAGCACCCTTCTCCGCTCTCTCACCGGCTGGGCTCCCCAGGTAACTCTTGAGGAGGGACTGAGCCGCACCATAGAATGGTTCTGCAAGCCTGAGAATCTTGCACGCTATAAATCTGACATCTACAACCGATAAGCCTTCAATTATGGAGAATATACTGATTGTTGCCCTCGGAGGTGCCAAGAGAGTCAACATGCTCGGCCATTTCATCTCTACCGGCCGTCAGCTCGGCTTTAATGTCAGCATAGTGAGCTATGAGCTTGAAAAAAAGGTGCCTGTGGCCGCCATAGCCGACGTTGTTATTGGCAAACGATGGAGCGACCCCGATCTGCTTGATAATATTATCGAGGTTATCGACCGTTATCGCAGCTCAAAGAAATATGCGTCGGTGATTGTTCTCCCGTTTGTCGACGGCGCGATAGCCCCCGCCGCTCGTCTTGCCTCGCGTTGCTCCGATATATATAGCCCGGTCTCACCCGAAGAAGTGGCTAAAAACTTTTTCGACAAACGCGTTTCGGCTTCTCTCTTCGAAGCGGCCCAACTTCCCGTGCCTGAAACTATCGATCCTCTCCGACCCGTTTTCCCCCTCATAGCCAAACCGCGCAAAGGCTCGGCCTCGGCCGGCATAACCATAGCCCGCAGCGCAGATGAGCTTGAAGTTCTACTTTCCTCAGCCGACAACTACCTGTTTCAGAAATATATCGAAGCGGGTGAAGAATTTACCACAGACTGTTTCATAGCCCGCGACGGTGAGATTCTCACCATCAGTCCCCGCCGCCGACTCGCCACCCTCGGGGGTGAGGTTGTCGACACCATTACCGTAAGCGATGATGTGATCAGCAATCTTTCGCGCAAGGCAATCTCAGCTTTCGCTCTGCGCGGTGCCGTATCTATTCAGTTTATCCGCGACAGGGAGGGCAATACATACTTCATGGAAATCAATCCCCGTCTCGGCGGCGGAGCCACATGCAGCGTGAGCGCCGGCGCCGACATCCCGGCTATGATAATCAAAGAATCTTTAGGCATGACTCCCGACGCGGCTCAGGCCACCCCCGGAGTAGAAGCCGTGAGATATTTCGAAGAATATATTTTCAACAACCGACAATGAGTCAGCACGACAACCAACATATAATCATCATAGCCGAAGCGGGTGTAAACCACAACGGTTCGCTTGAAATGGCCCGACAGATGGTAACCGAAGCCGCTCTCGCCGGTGCCGATTATGTAAAATTCCAGACCGCCGTTCCCGAGCTGGTAATATCGTCGATTGCCCCAAAAGCGGAATATCAGAAAGAAACTACCGGCAATGACGAAAGCCAACTTGAAATGTGCCGCAAAATTCATCTTCCGTTGAGCGACTACGCAGGGTTGGCGCAACTCTGCAAGGAGAAAAACATAGGTTTCGCAAGCACCCCTTTCGACCTTGTGAGCATTGACACTCTCAAGCCGCTCGGCATGGATTTCTGGAAAATCCCCTCCGGTGAGATTACCAACCTCCCCTATCTGCGCAAAATCGGCGCTCTGGGTCAGAAAATCATAATGTCGACCGGCATGGCCACCCTCCGCGAAGTCGAAGAGGCGGTCAAAGTGCTTGAACAGAGCGGCACACCCCGCAGCCTAATAACCCTGCTTCACTGCACCACCCAATATCCCACACCGTTTAACGAGGTGAATCTCAACGCTATGAAAGCGCTTGAAACTCTCGGTTGCGGTGCCGTAGGCTACAGCGATCATACTCCGGGCATCATAGTTCCCGTAGCGGCGGCAGCGATGGGAGCCAAAGTGATAGAAAAACATTTCACCCTCGACAAATCGCTTCCGGGTCCCGACCACAAAGCGTCGCTGACTCCCGACGAGTTGCGCGAAATGGTCAACGCTATCCGCACCGTCGAGGCCGCTATGGGCAACGGTGTCAAGCAACCCTCACCCTGCGAGGTGCCTAATATCGAAGTTGCCCGCAAAAGCATAGTCGCCTCACGCAAAATCGCCAAGGGCGAGATACTCACCCCCGACAATATAACCGTCAAGCGACCCGGCAACGGTCTGTCACCAATGCTATGGGACAGCGTAATCAATACCACGGCGGTGAGAGACTTCGACTATGACCAACTGATTGAAATCTGATATAGTGATTTTATCCCTTTGCGATAAGATTTTTTAGCATTTGCAACACAATCTTTACCCGGGGGATCTACGTTATATGACAAACAAATTTTCATACACCTATCCCAAATAACCATAATGAAGAAACTATCTTTTTTACTTATAATTTTAGCCACAATAATCGCAACAGGCTGTAACAAGGATAATCCCTACAACGGAGGCGGTTCCAGCTCTCAGGCATCAATGTTCGACCCCGCCGCCTATAACATTCCCTACAACTCCGACAAGGTATGGCAGGATGTGTATACACCAAACACCAATGTGCCCCTTTCTCCTTTCGTTCTTACCCATTCGGTAGGCACAGGTCTCAACGAATGGTATGGTTTCTGCCCCTCTAAAGTCAGCGACACCAACGTTTACAGCGACTGGGAAAACCATCAGTGGGCTTCTGCTACCGGCGGTGCCGTTGGCGGCAACCGACTCGGCTATCTTGTGGCTCACTGCGATCCCAACGAGGATCTTTCATCCATTCCCGCCAATCCTGCTGTTAAAATCAGCATGAACTACGACGAGAAATTCACACCCCGACAGATTTGGCTCACCACCACTACATATACCTATTACAGCATGAAGATAGGCCGTCCCGGTGTCCCTCCCATCAGCAGCAGCCAGTGGGTTAGAATCAATATCCACGGTGTGAAAAAGGGTCACATCACCTCAACCGAGAGAATCTACATAGCCCGCGACGGCAGTATTCTCGGTGATCCCGACGCTATTCACAATCCTTTAGGTTATGGCTGGGCTCTCAAAGATATCAGCTCGCTCGGCGAGGTAGACTATATCTATTTCCAGATGGAATCAACCTATAAGGATGATGACGGAAACATGGTGATTCCTCCCTATTTCGTGCTGGGTGCAATGACCTACACCAAATAACCTGACAGCGGCGCGTTGGCCCCCTCCAACGGATAAATAATCTGAATATTCATCATAAGCTGTGCCCAAAGAGATACTCACACAGGAACAGGTTGCCCGTTTGAAGCAATCTATCACACCTCTGCAAGTGCAATATTCGCGCCTGCTGGAGATGAACGGTCCTGAAGTGGCCGAAGAAGTATCACGGGCACTCGACGATAACCCCGCTCTCGGAATCGAGGAGGGACAGGAGATGTTTGACGACACCAACTCTCCTTCCGGCTTCGAGACACAGGGAAACGGAGATGATGAATCCTCTTTCGGCAACGACGGAGATTTTTTCGGCGGTAAAGGGGCTGTCTATGAAACAGCCACAACCGTCGGCACATCTACTCTCACTGAATTTCTCATTGAGCAATTGAGCGAACTGAGCCTCACCCCGCAACAACGGGATGTGGCTCGAATTGCTATCGGAGGTATCGACTCAAACGGCTATCTCACCCGCACAGTGCAGGGCATAGCCGACGATGCCGCCATTCAGCTCGGCATAGATATGCCTGTTGAGGAGGTTAAAGAAATAGTCAGCAAGGTAAGAAGCCTCGACCCGCCCGGCGTAGGTGCGGTTGACTTGCGCGACTGCCTGCTGCTCCAGCTCAGGCGTATGCGCGACTCGGGGTCAAACCTCCCGGCTCTCGACAACGCCATATTGATTATCGACCACTATTTCGACCTCTTTGCAAAGATGCACCTCGAAAAGCTCGCTTCGGCGCTGAAACTTTCGCGCGATCAGCTCAGCGACGCCCTGCAGCTTATCAAAACGCTCAATCCCAAACCGGGCGCGGCGTTCGGTAGCTCGAGAATCGACGATGTGGCTCATCACATCACTCCTGATTTCACGGTCGATAACGACGGCCCCAACGTGACCTTCACCATCAATGACAGCTATCCCGCTCTGCGGCTTGAGGAGTCGTTCAACATCAGCGAGGCCGCATTGACTCCCCGCATGAGAGACCGCGAGCATGATGCCATGCTCTTCATCAAATCAAAGCGCGACGAGGCGGTGCAGCTCATCAATGCCCTTTCGATGAGGCGCGACACCCTGCGCCGCGTCATGAGAGCCATCATCGCCCTCCAGCCCGACTTTTTTGCCTCAGGAGGCGATATGCGCAAGCTCAAGCCTATGGTATTGAGAGATGTGGCCGCCGCCACAGGCATTGACATCTCGGGCGTGAGCCGCGCCACGGCAGGAAAATATGTCGCCACCCGCTCAGGCTCCTATTCACTCAAAAGCCTGTTTAACGAATCTTCGGGCAGCAACACCGACACCGCCGGGCCGCTCATTCAGGCCGCTATCGCCGAAATAGTCGAAAACGAGCCGGCCGATTCTCCTCTCAGCGACGAAGCCATCACCTCCGCTCTGGCAACAAAAGGATATAACGTGGCCAGGCGCACCGTGGCCAAATACCGTGAACGGGCCGGAATCCCCCCGGCGCGTCTCCGCCGCAGACTCTGAACGCCCTCATCTTATCTTAAACCGATTTTCAAGTCAAAATCAAAATATGAATCCCATACTCAAACACATCGCCTCTTTTCTCTCTTTCATATTCAGCCCGTTGCTGATGGCCACATACGCGGTTTGGGCGGCTTGCAGAATTTCGATTCTCGCGGTCTTACCCATGTCGACCCTCTTGGGGCTTACCGGCATGGTATTTGCCATCACCTGCCTTTTCCCTATGATTTCAATCGCAGTGCTCTATAAGCTGCGTATTGTTTCGACACCCGGCCTCAACAAACGCACTGAGCGCACCATTCCTTTCCTTGTATCGAGTCTGAGCTATGCCGGATTGCTTTATTATTTCATCCACATTGAGGCACCCCACTGGCTCATAATGTTTGCCGCCGGCGGTTTGCTGTCGATAGTGATATGCTGCATAGTCAATCTCAAATGGAAAATCTCCGTTCACCTCACCGCAGCCGGCGCCATGACAGGACTGATTTTCCGCCTGGTTTTCTCCGATCTCTATCTGGTCAATCCGTTTCCGTGGCTCATAGCCGCCATTATCATAACGGGAGCGGTAGCCTCGGCGCGCTTATATCTCAACCGCCACACCCTCGGGCAGGTGAGTTGCGGCGCCCTCAACGGCTTTCTCTGCGTCTTTATCATGACCGCATTCTGATTTTAACATCATATTAATATATTCCATGACTCCAAAAGTAAGTATCATTATGGGCAGCACATCCGATCTGCCCGTGCTCCGCAAAGCAGCCGCATTTCTCGACAGCATGGAGGTGCCTTTTGAAATGCTCGCCCTCTCGGCCCACCGCACACCTCGCGAAGTGGAACAATTCGCTTCCTCAGCCGCCGACCGCGGTATCAAGGTCATAATTGCCGCCGCAGGAATGGCCGCCGCCCTTCCCGGAGTGATAGCCGCCCTCACCCCCCTGCCTGTAATCGGTGTGCCCATCGACTCGACTCTCCAGGGTCAGGATGCGTTGCTCTCGATAGTGCAGATGCCTCCGGGCATTGCCGTTGCCACCGTGGGTATCAACGCCGCCATGAATGCCGCTGTGCTCGCCACCCAGATGCTTGCTCTGAGCGATGATGAGCTTGCCAAAAGATTCGAAGCCTATCGCGCAGGTCTCAGCGCCAAAATCGTGAAGGCCAACGCCGACCTCAAAGAAGAAAAATATAACTTCAAGACCAACTGAACCCATTAATAATTCCTCATTATCTATTAAATGAACTACGAGCGCCGTCGCTCCGATACCGTTAATATCGGAGGAATCATACTCGGAGGTGACAACCCCATCAGGTTGCAGTCAATGACCAACACCTCGACCATGAACACCGAGGCCTCGGCCGCGCAATGTGAAAGCATTGCTCAAGCCGGCGCCGACTATGTCAGACTCACGGCTCAGGGTGAGCGCGAGGCCAATAACCTTGCCCTTATCCGCGACATGCTCCGGAGCCGCGGATGTATGATTCCTCTCATTGCCGATATCCATTTCAATCCTAAAGCCGCCTTTGCCGCCGCCCGCAACGTCGACAAGGTGAGAATCAATCCCGGCAACTTCATCGACCCGGGCCGCACGTTCAAGCAACTCGAATATACCGACGAGGAATATGCCGCCGAGCTTGACCGTCTGGATAAAGCTCTCGCCCCGCTGCTCGACCTTTGCGCCTCGCGAGGCGTGGCTTTGAGAATAGGAGTAAACCACGGCTCACTTTCCGACCGCATCATGAGCCGTTACGGCGATACTCCCGCCGGCATGACCGAGAGCGCGATGGAATTTCTCAGAGTGTGCCGCCGTCACGGTTTCGGCAATGTAGTGCTGTCGATCAAAGCCTCAAACGTGGTTGTGATGGTCGAGACGGTGAGAATGTTGGTCAAGGCTATGGATAAGGAGGATATGCACTTTCCGCTCCATCTCGGTGTCACCGAGGCGGGCGACGGAGAGGATGGCCGCGTGAAAAGCGCCGTGGGCATCGGCACCCTGCTTGCCGAAGGTCTGGGCGACACAATACGTGTGTCGCTCAGCGAAGCACCCGAAGCCGAGCTACCCGTGGCCCGCGCCATAGTCAACCGCATTGACCGGATGGCCTCGGCGCCGGCAATCGATTTTGAGGAAGAAAACTTTGAATATGGCCCGTCAGCCGAGTTACCTGTGCTGACAAACGGCATTGCCTGTGCAACCGTCGGAGCCGGAAAAACTCCCGTAGTAGCAGCTTCGGGCACCGAAACCGCCTATACCGACACCCGTTGGGCTGAGGAGCGTCGGCCTGATTTCTTTATCGGCGACACCGACAATATAATAGAGATTTCGGCCGATGAGATTCTGTCGTCAAAGCCCGAAATCGATCCTAATCTTATTGTCGTAATCACATCTTCCCATCCCAATTTCCCCGCCCATATCCGCGCCGCCCGACAGTCTCTTTCAGCCCGGGGCGTCAACACTCGCACAATAGTTTGAGGCCCGGTCACTGCCGGCGGGGATGGTGAGCGGG
>JAIDXU010000235.1:2312-10015 GCA_029058455.1 Paramuribaculum sp. | reverse complement strand
AGAGAGGGAGAGATCGGTGTCGTCAAGCGGGCGCCCCAATACATCTTTGAGGATATTTATTTTCTCAAAGATTATTATTTAAAACAGTTTTTCTTTGGTTCGGAAATAATAGTGGCGCATGGCATGGGTTACTCCCGCAGCCTCGGCTATGGAGGTGGTGCGGGCGCAGTTAAATCCTTTTGCCATAAATTCTTGTTCGGCAGCGCAGAGGATTTTATGTTCAGTATCAGTAATTTGACTGTTAGAAATCATGACTAACAAGGTTGATTAACAAAATTGTTAATGCAAAGATATGTAATTATCGTGGATTGCGCAAAGCAATTCAAAAAAACTAAAAGTATTTTCTTGGAGTGTTAGCGGAGGGCTTCGTGAAGGGCTTTGGTGAAGAAGTAGCCGGAGGAGAGTTGGCGGGCAACTGCAGCAGCATTACGCTGCATGTCGGCATATTGCTGAGGCGTGACTTTAGCAAGCGTTTTACTGATGTCGCGCAGCGAGGGCACGGCGATACCCACGCCCAGTTGAGTGACAATCGGGGCTAATGCAGCCTTTTCCCATATTATGACAGGAAGTCCGGCACGGATGTAAAGCGATGTTTTGTGAGGAGCGTTATACTGAAGATAATCGCCCAAAGGTCCGGCTCCTTCATCGAGAGAACTGCCATACCACACTATTCCATAATCTCCCTGAGCTGACGCGATAAGAGTGTCTGATTCCACAAAACCCATATCAATCATATTAGGTGTTTTTTGGCTTCGGTCAATATTTCCACCATAGAGAATGAGGTCTACATCGGGGTCATTTTCGGCAAGGCGGTAGATCCATCCGTTAGCTTTGGGGCTCACATCACCTGCAAAAACCAGCCGCGGCCGGGAGGAGTCAGACTTTATCGGTGTGGCCGGCTGCGCAGGGGAGAGGTAGTCCCACATGCCAAGAATCACCATGCGCGTGGTGATACCGTGATTTTTAAGCCATTCGAGCATGGAGGGTGAGTGGACCACTATTGCGTATGATCGGTTGAGACGTTTTATCTCCTCCTCAACCGTGAGTTTCTTACGCCGAAAACTTCCGAGGTCATGTATCAGCGTAATAACTTTTGCTCCCCGTTTCTCAGCCATTGAAACTACAAAGTCATAGTATTTCTTAAGAGGATATTGCAGCACCAGAACATCACCCTGTTTTAGCACGCTGACGCCCTTGAGCACACTGAAAAGAGTGGTCAAATAGGCCTTAATAGCGTTTTTTGACCGGCCTTGAGGCAGCCCGGCGTTGATAAATCCGTTTGATGACAGGATTGATTCAATGTCGGTCTTGGCTTTGTCACCGCCGCTTCCGAGGTGGCGGTAGTTTTTGGATATGTAATAGTTCATGATATGCAATTTTGATGCAAAAATAAGAAAAATCCTATATTTGCAAAAGAATCTCACATTTGTCATTCTCTGTAACGTTAATTAACAGATTGATAAAGGAAATCAGAGGGTAAAAACATTTTTGATTTGCACAGGTCGAAATAAAGATTTATCTTTGCCGGGAAAAAGCATATTTAAGCTGACAAAAAGTATTAACAAAGCTATTTTTTAATATCTTAATGAAAGTCCTGAAATTCGGAGGCACATCTGTTGGCTCCGCGCAGCGTATAAAGAATGTGGCCGCCCTGATTTGTGAGCGCGGCAAAAACATCGTGGTGCTCTCGGCTATGTCGGGCACTACCAATACATTGGTAGAGATTTCCGACTATCTTTACAAAAAGAATGTCGCAGGAGCCAAAGAAACTGTCAACATGCTGCAGGCCAAGTATGAGAATGTGATCTCGGAGCTTTTCGACAGCGAGGAATACCGTGAGAAAGCTCGTAAGGCCGTGGGTGAGAACTTCGATTTTATCCGTTCGCTCAACAAGGAGATTTTTACTCTTTTTGAGGAGCGTGAGATACTTGCCTGCGGAGAGATGATTTCAACAGCTCTGATGACACTCTATCTTCAGGAAAAGGGTGTGAATGTGGCGCTTCTTCCCGCTCTCGATTTTATGCGTACCGACAAGAACGCAGAGCCCGACACCGAATATATCCGCACACATCTCAAAGCATTGCTTGAGGAGCATAAAGACGCCGATATATATATCACTCAGGGCTATGTGTGCCGTAACGCCTATGGTGAGATTGACAACCTGAAACGTGGCGGTTCAGACTATACCGCTTCGCTTATCGGTGCAGCCATAGGAGCCGACGAGATTCAGATATGGACCGACATCGACGGTATGCATAATAATGACCCGAGATTTGTTGAAAACACCAAACCTGTTCACGAACTTCATTTTGAGGAAGCCGCCGAGCTTGCATATTTCGGTGCAAAAATTCTTCATCCCACATGTGTGTTGCCCGCCAAGCTTGCAAATATACCAGTGAGGTTGCTCAACACCATGCAGCCCGAGGCCGAAGGCACATTGATATATAATTCTCCCGGGTCACGTTCGATCAAGGCTGTTGCCGCCAAAGACAATATTATTTCAATCAAGATAAAGAGCGGCCGCATGTTGCTTGCCTACGGCTTCCTGCGCAAGGTGTTTGAAATTTTTGAAACTCACCACACCGCCATCGACATGATCGTGACTTCGGAGGTTGGCGTGAGCGTCACCATCGATTCAGAGCGCAATCTTGATGCCGTTGTCGACGATCTTAAGAAGTTCGGCACTGTGACTGTGGAACGCGATATGGTGATTGTCTGCGTAGTGGGTGATCTTGAGTGGCAGAACCGCGGTTTTGAGGCTGAGGTTGTCAATGCACTCAAGGATGTGCCTGTGAGAATGATTAGCTATGGCGGCAGCAATTATAATATCTCGTTGCTGATACGCAAGGAGGATAAGGTTAGAGCGCTCAATCTGCTCAGTAAAGCCCTTTTTGAATAAATTTCAGTTGAAATATATGACTAAGTTTACAATTCCGGTAGATAAATTTCTCTCTCAGCCCACTCCTTTTTATTATTATTCTCTCCCGCTTCTCGAGGCTACGCTCTCCGAGGTAAATGAGTCGTCGGCCTATCCCGGTTTTAAAGTTCATTATGCTATCAAGGCAAATGCTAATCCTGAGATATTGAAGGTTATATCGCGTGCCGGACTCGGTGCCGATGTAGTTAGCGGCGGCGAAATCAGAGCTGCTGTTGCTGCCGGATTTCCTGCCGATAAGATTGTGTTTGCCGGTGTTGGTAAAAGCGACGTCGAAATCATCACCGCTCTCGAGGCCGGCATCTCCTGCTTTAATGTCGAAAGTCTGCCGGAGCTTGAAGTGATTTCAGCCCTTGCTCTTGAACGCGGCAAGGTGGCGAAAGTAGCCCTCAGGGTTAATCCTAATATCGACGCCCATACCCATCATTATATTACCACTGGTCTCTCGGAAAACAAATTCGGTATTTCGCTTGAAATGCTCCCTTCGGTTGTTGACGAGGCTGTGGCACTTAAAGGTGTTGAACTTATAGGTCTGCATTTCCATATCGGATCTCAGCTAACCGATATGAAGCCTTTTGAAATGTTGTGTGACACTGTTAACCGTCTCAACGCCGAGTTTAATGACAAAGGCATCAAGTTGCAGACACTCAATGTAGGCGGTGGCCTCGGTATTGATTACAATCAGCCTGATCTTCATCCCATACCCGACTTCAAGGCATATTTCAAAGTGTTTGCCGATAACCTGAAACTTCTTCCCGGTCAGGAGCTTCATTTTGAACTTGGCAGAGCAATTGTGGGGCAGTGCGGATCACTTATCACCCGCGTGCTTTATGTGAAACAGGGTCTTAACCGCAAGTTTGCTATTGTCGATGCCGGCTTTACCGAGCTGATACGCCCGGCGCTCTATCAGGCACACCACAAGATTGAGAATCTCACATCGCCCGACAAGCCGCTTGAAAAATATGATGTGGTAGGACCGATATGTGAGTCAAGCGACTGTTTCGGTAAGGATGAACTTCTACCCGAGATAAGTCGTGGAGATATATTGGCTCTTCGCTCGGCTGGAGCCTATGGAGAAGTGATGGCGTCGACCTATAACTGTCGCACACTTCCTCCCTCGCTTTTGATCTGATAATTATTCCTCGACAGAGGGCCAGCCTTGCGGCCACGGAGCCGTGAGGCTGATTTTTTTATGGCTGACAGGATGTTCAAACTCGATTTTATGAGCCTGGAGCGAGATAGAGCCGTCGGGATTTGAGCGACGGTCGCCATATTTCAGGTCGCCGCGAATAGGGCACCCTATCGAGGCGAGTTGCACCCTGATCTGATGCTTTCTTCCCGTCTCGAGATTTATTTCAAGCATATTATATGACTTGGTGTGGCCTATCAAGCGATAGGTCAGCGCTGCTTCTTTGGCTCCCGGCTTGGGTGTAGGCGACGAATGTGACTTATTGTTACGCTCGGTATAGGATATGTAGCTCACAATTCTTCCCTCTTCCTGAGGAGGATTGTTGCGTGTCAGGGCGCGATAGGTCTTTTTGACCTCACCGTTACGAAACATGTCGTTGAGTCGGGCAAGAGCTTTTGAGGTCTTGGCAAAAATTACCAGTCCGGCCACAGGTCGGTCAAGTCGGTGAACCACTCCGAGAAATACATTTCCGGGCTTATGGTCACGCTCTTTGATGAAATCCTTAAGCAGCTCCGACATGGGAGTGTCGCCGGTCTTGTCGCCTTGAACAATCTCGCCCGGTGCCTTATTTACCACCATCAGGTGGTTGTCTTCATAGACAATCTCCATTATGAAAATCGATTAAAAATCAAAGTCATATTAGCCTGATTTGTGTAATCAGACTAATATGACCGATGATTGAGAAGTTTGGAAAATCAGATCATGTCAGTGCCTTCGACAAGCTCTCCCATAGCCCAGACGGCGCGGAGGTTGAGGTCTTTATCGAGCACGAGAAGGTCAGCATCCTTGCCACGTTCCAGAGAGCCTTTACGATCGTAAACACCCATGATTTTGGCGGGAGTCTCAGAGGCCATGCGGATCGCATCCTCGAGAGGCACACCGGCTTTCTGAACCATTGTGCGTATGAGGCGGTCCATTGTGGCGATACTTCCTGCGAGAGCTGAGTGGTCGGCAAGCTTGCAGACACCGTCTTCGATAATAACTCTGGGGTCGAAAGCTTCGTTGCTGTCGCTGTCGGTGCAGGCAAGAGCATCGGTTATCAGACATGTGCGCTCAACACCTTTCATTTTATAGACAAGGCGGAGAATTGTGGGCGGAACGTGTATACCGTCGGCCACGACTTCCACAGTCATGTTGTCGATGAGATAGATGCTTTCTACAGTGCCTTCATACTTATATTCGCGGCGTTTGTGGAAGCCGGGCATTGCATTATAGAAGTGGGTGGCGTGAGAGTAACCGGCTTCGTAGGCGGCGAGAATATCCTCATATTCGGCCTGAGTGTGACCAACAGAGGCGAGCACTCCTTTGGCGGCTACATAGCGGCCGAACTGCACGGCACCGGGAAGTTCGGGGGCGGCGTCCCAGCGTTTAATGCAGGGTGACTGTTCAAGCAGGGGTATATATTCTTCGGGATGAGGATCCTTGACATATTCGGGCATCTGTCCGCCGGCCATTTTGAGGTTGAAATACGGACCTTCGAGATGGAGACCGAGAATAGGACTGTTTTTCTCCTCCATTAATTTCTGGGTGGTTTTGACGGCAGCCTGAATCATCGGCACTGATGATGAGGAAAGGGTGGGGAAGATAGAGGTTGTGCCATGTCTCATGTGGGTTTTAACCGCGGTGCGGAATGCTTCTTCTGTACCTTCCATAAAGTCGCGGCCACCACCTCCGTGAACGTGAATGTCAACGCCGCCGGGCACGATATACATGCCTTTGACATCAACCAGATTGGCGCCCACAATAGCGAGATCGCAGTTGGTTACTTCAAGAATTTTGTTGTCGCGAATCAGCACGCTGCCCTCGTTGAGCCACCCCTGGGGTGTGAGAATACGGCCGTTGATTATTTGCGTAAGCATTTTGTATTCGATGGTTAGAAATGTGATTGATTGAAAGTTGGTGGCTTCGGCTTCTCTCACGACGGAGTCGAAACGCTATTGTAGTGCAAAAATAAGAAAAAATTAACTATATGCCAAAACTTATGTCAACTTTCATCGGGCGCGGGATTTTAATGGTCTCATGCTTGCATAAATGGGGAATTGTGGCTAATTTCGCAGTCGCAATACCGTGTTGCTTAAATTGCGCGGAATCAATATCAGAGACATGACTTCCACATTAATGACTCCGTTTACCCTCACACTCCCCGGTGGCAGACTGCTGTCGGTGGAGCGCCCGGTTGTGATGGCTATAATCAATGCCACTCCCGATTCATTTTATGAGGGTTCGCGTTGCAACCGTGTCGGTGAGGCGGCCGCCGTAGCCGAACGGCTTGTGAGCGAGGGTGCCGACTGGCTCGACATAGGAGGTTGTTCCACCCGTCCGGGTGCAGACCTTCCCGAGGAAGCGGAGGAGATAGACCGTATCGGCCATGCTCTTTACGAGGTCAGAAAGGCTGTAGGTAAGGATGTGCCTGTGAGCGTCGACACTTTCCGTGCCAATGTTGCCCGCGAAGCGATCGAAAATTTGGGTGCTGATATTATCAATGATATTTCGGGAGGACTGCTCGATGAAAATATGTTTGCCACCGCAGCTGCGGTAAAGGCTCCCTATATTCTGACCCATACGCGCGGCACCCCTGCTCAAATGCAGTCGCTCACCGACTATCCTTCAGGAGTTATGGCGGGTGTTGTCGCCGAGCTTCAGCACCGTCTTGATATGCTCGCACTCGAGGGAGTGAATGACGTAATCGTGGATCCCGGTCTCGGATTTGCAAAGACACTCGAACAGAACTACCGGCTGCTCACCGGAGTGGATGAGATGAGGCGGCTGTTGTCGCGGCCCGTTCTGATAGGCCTTAGCCGTAAGAGCATGATTACCCGTCTCCTTAAAATCGAAGCCGATCGCGCTCTTGCTCCCACAATGGCTCTTAATCTCATGGCTCTCACCGGAGGGGCCGCAATAATCAGGGTGCATGATGCCCGCGAAGGCTCTCAGGCGGTGAAGCTCGCTCTTGCGCTGGCCGATAAATTTCCGCAAATATAATTTCAGTTTTATCAATCATTCAGGCTGTGGATTCATTTGGTATTCGTGACATATTCGATATAGCGCTGGCCGCTCTGTTGCTTTATTATATCTATAAGATAATGAAGGAATCGGGGTCGCTGAATATATTTTTCGGCGTGATGGCCTTTATTGTTGTGTGGCTGTTTGCTTCCCAGATACTTGAAATGAAGCTCATAGGCACCATACTCGACAAATTTATGGGTATAGGACTGCTTGTGATCGTCATTCTCTTTCAAGATCAGATAAAGAGATTCCTTGTAGCTTTGGGCGACCATAAGAGGTGGCATTTTCTTCGCGATCTGTTCCATCACACCGGCCGTGACAATACCGAGCGCGACCTGCGGAGATACGTTCTTCCGATAGTCTATGCATGTCTTAATATGGCTAAGACCAAAACCGGTGCGCTGATTGTGGTAGAACAGAATCTGTCGCTTGAAAACTATGAGAAATCGGGTGATATAATCGATGCTCTCATCAATTCCCGCCTGATTGAAAACATATTCTTCAAGAACTCTCCGCTCCACGACGGGGCTATGATAATCGCGCGTCGGCGAATCGTTTCCGTAGGATGCATTC
>JAIDXU010000235.1:0-2302 GCA_029058455.1 Paramuribaculum sp. | reverse complement strand
ACGAACGCATCAAATCGGCCGGATGCATCCTGCCTGTGAGCCACGACCGCAATGTTCCCCGTTCGCTCGGGTTGCGTCACCGCTCGGCTCTCGGTATTTCTCAGGCCACTGACGCTTTTGCCATAGTCGTGTCGGAGGAAACGGGCAATATTTCCGTGGCACACAAAGGCGTTCTTACCACCCGCCTCACATCCACCGATCTCGAACATCGGCTTTCGGAAGTGATGTTGCGAAACGACCGGCAGTGATTGAACCGCGTGAATCAACCTTTCGCCCCGCAATTTGTTATACTCCATGTAAACATTATTGCCCGGCGGCGGAAGCTCCCGGACTCTCATCCTCATAAACAAATTCTCTTATGGAAAATAATATGACATTTCAACAACTCGGGGTCAGCGAGCCCCTTCTTAAAGCTATCGAGGAACTTGGTTTTGAATCTCCAATGCCTGTGCAGGAAAAGGTAATACCTCACCTGCTTGATCCCGAGAGCGGAGACGTTGTGGCTCTTGCACAGACAGGCACCGGCAAGACCGCGGCTTTCGGTCTCCCCCTGATAGAACGAGTTGATACCTCCCGTCATATACCTCAGGCTCTTGTGCTTGCTCCTACCCGCGAGTTGTGTCTGCAGATAAGCAGCGATCTCGCCGACTTTTCAAAATATGTCAACGGTTTGAGAGTGCTTCCCGTATATGGTGGCTCGAGCATTGAGAGCCAGATACGCGCCCTTAAAGAGGGTATTCAGATTATTGTCGCCACTCCGGGTCGTCTCATCGACCTGATAAAAAGGGGAGTGGTGAAACTCGACGATATTCACACCGTGGTGCTCGACGAGGCTGACGAAATGCTCAATATGGGCTTTCTCGACTCTATCGATGAGATTCTTTCCCATATACCCGCCGATCGAAAAATGCTGCTCTTTTCAGCCACTATGCCAAATGATATTTCGCGCATAGCCAAAAAATATATGAAAGAGCCGGTCGAAATTGTTGTGGGTAAGAAAAACGAGGGCGCGCAGAATGTGAAGCATATCTATTACATGGTCAATGCCCGTGATAAATATCTTGCCCTTAAACGCATTGCCGATGATTCGCCCAATATCTACGCCATAATCTTCTGCCGCACCCGTCGTGACACTCAGGAAATTGCCGACCGCCTGATTCAGGACGGTTATAATGCCGACGCCCTGCATGGTGACCTTTCACAGCAACAGCGTGACATTGTGATGAAGAAGTTTCGCGACAGAGTGATAACCTTGCTTGTGGCTACCGATGTGGCTGCGCGCGGACTTGATGTTGACGATCTTACTCATGTGATAAACTACGGTCTGCCTGAGGATACAGCCGTTTATACCCACCGCTCGGGTCGAACCGGTCGTGCGGGTAAAACCGGTGTGAGTGTGGCCATTATCCACTCACGAGAGAAAGGCAAGCTGCGCGAAATAGAAAAGAAGATCGGAAAGACTTTTGAGCGCAAGGAGGTGCCTACTCCCGACCATATCATAGAAAAACAGCTTTATAATCTTGCCGACCGACTTGAAAAAGTTAAGGTCGATGAAGCCGAAATTTCGAAATATCTGCCCGGTGTGGCCCGCAAACTCGGCTGGCTCAGCAACGAGGATCTTCTTAAGAGGGTGCTTTCGCTGGAGTTTAACCGTTTGCTTGACTACTACCGTGATGCTCCCCAAATCGACTTTATTGATGAAAAACCGCGCAAGGAGAAAAAAGAGCGTAACTTCGAGCGTCCTTCCGAGGCTGAAAAAGATCGCCGCACAGCCGAAAAGGGTATGGCAAGAATGTATATCAACGCGGGTAAGCATGACGGATTCTATGCCGGCAACCTTATCGATATGCTCAATCAGCTTGTGAGCGGCAAGCGTGTCGATGTAGGCAGGATAGACTTGATGCCGGGTTACTCGCTCTTCGACATTCCGGAAAAGGAAGCCCGGAGAGTGGCCGAAGGTCTTACCGGTGCCGATTTCATGGGCAAGCGCATTTATGTCGAAAAGGCCGACCCTGATAAGGACTATTCCAAAGCTTCGACACGCCGTTCGGGTCGTAAAGCCGATATTCCGGCTGACAAATTCGCCGGCTCAGACTTTTCGGGTGATGATTCCGAAACCACCTATGAGTATTTTCTGAAACGCTCACGGAAAAACTCGTCGGCCAAGCCAAAGCGTAAGTCAAAGAAATAACGCTCCTATATAGAAAACTATACTTTCAACCGTTTCTTCCAATGTCAACAACCAATCGTCAATTCCTGTCAGGGCTTCGCTCCTCGATTTTGCGCGGGGCAGCTGTAACGG
>JAIDXU010000234.1 GCA_029058455.1 Paramuribaculum sp. | reverse complement strand
AGATTGCCACCTCGACGGATTGCGTGTGAAAAGTGCGAATGCTTTGGCTCCAATCTCATTTGCTCTTTCAGGGGTGGTCTCCACGCCGTTTGATGCGGAAACATGTGCGCCGACAAACATTTCCCCCTTCTTTGAAGCGGGTTGTGAGGGCTGCTGAGCGGCTGATATATCGTTGGCTTGAGATGTCATGACGGATAAGGAAAATGGTTTTGCAAAGATACAAAGTATTTGGAATTTTTTGGGTAAATTTGCACAGAGATTTTCAATCCGGTAGTATGAATCGAGTGCTTTTCGCTATACTCATCTGTCTGTTTTGGTCGGGAGCTGTGTGTGCTTCCGGTCGTTTGCTGACAGCTTCATATATCGTGGTTGACAAGGGCGCCATGACTCTCACGGTATATGATGCAGGTTGCTCTCAGATGTTTACGGTGCCGGTGGCGTGTGGCCGCGGATATGGCGACAAGAAGCGAAAGGGAGATAACCGCACTCCCGAAGGTTTTTTCATGGTGAGCGAGATCCGTAATTCTTCATCCTGGAGCCACGATTTCAACGACGGTCTCGGCAAACGCAAAGGTGCTTATGGGGGATGGTTTTTAAGGCTTCTTGCTCCACCTCACACCGGTATAGGTATTCACGGTACCCATATACCCCAATCGCTCGGTTATCGTGACACCGAGGGTTGTATAAGGGTTGAAAATAGTGTGGTTGATTTGCTTAAGAGATTAGTTGATACAGGCACTCCGGTTGTGATACTCCCGTCTTCTAAAGATGAAAAGGTCAATAACCGAATGAGTCCGCTTAAGGCAAAGGAATGGATTTTCAAGCCATCGCTAACACCATTACCTGAGCTATCACTACGCGGCTTACCATCGTCAAAGGATAAACGGTAGCATAACTTACGGCGGCATTGTCGCCGGGCAGGGTCTCGTTGGCATAGTTGAGAGCCATCGGATTGGCCATTGCTCCACACAACATTCCGCAGGCGCTTCCGAAGTCGAGCTTAAATACCCTCATGGCCACAGGTGCCATCAATAATACCGGTATGATGGTGATTATCAATCCTAACCCTATCCAGAGCAATCCGTCAGCTTTCATAATGGTGTCGAGAAATCCTGCGCCGGCATCGAGTCCGAGACAGGCAAGAAAGAGCGACAGGCCAATGCCTCTTAACATCAGGTTGGCGCTGCGGGTGGTATAGGTTACGAGATGCATGTTCGGGCCGAAACGTCCTATCAGAATACCGACTATCATCGGGCCTCCGGCCAATCCCATTTTAACCGGAGTGGAGATGCCGGGCAAAGCTATGGGGAGCGAGCCGAGAATCAAGCCCAGCACTATGCCTATAAATATGGCTGCGAGATTGGGATCTTTGAGCTGAGAAGTGGTATTGCCTAATATCTTGGCAACATTGTCGATAGCCTTTTGCTCACCAACGACAGTGAGGCGGTCGCCGAGCTGCAACACGAGTCCGGGGGTGGCAAGCAGCTGCACACCTGCGCGGGTCACTCGCGAGATATTGATACCATAGCTGTTGCGGAGTCTTAGCGAACCGAGTTTGCGGCCGTTGATTTCGGGACGGCTCACTACAACATGGCTTGATACGAGCGACGAGTCGATGGCGTTCCAATCAATATCATCTTTGTTCCAGTCTTTTTCCTCCTGTGTTCCAAACACCATTCTCAGTTCCTTTGATTCGGCATCGGTAGTTACGGCAAGCACGCGGTCGCCTGAGTGGAAGATCGTGTCGGAGGTGGGAATTTCGACCTTTCCGTTATGCCACAGGCGCGAGACGACAAAATGGCATTTTGCAATTTTTGCAACATCTTTCACGCTCATGCCCTGAATGGCGGGATTGGTAACGCGAAAGGTAGCTATAAATGTGTGGTTTTGCTCAAAGCGGTCACCGGCAGAGATGTCTGATTGCTTCACGAAGAATTTGCGTATCAGAACAAGAGCCACTATCACGCCTACAACTCCGAGGGGATAGGTCACGGCACATCCGAGAGCTGTGTTGCCCGAGGGTATACCGAGCTGTTCAAGTGACTGCTGGGCGGCACCGAGAGCCGGGGTGTTGGTGGTGGCGCCACACAACACGCCTACCATGTCGGTAACGCTCTGATTGCCCCAGATACAGAATCCTATGGCGATGAGTGTGCCAAACAATATCACTCCGAGGCTCAGAAGATTGAGCTTGACACCACCCGTGCGGAAAGAGCTGAAAAAGCCGGGGCCGACTTTAAGGCCAAGTTCGTAAACAAACAACACGAGGCCGAAGCTTTCGGCATAGTTGAGCATAGCGCTGTCGATCGAAAGGCCGAGATGACCGGCAAGAATTCCGGTGAAAAACACAAAAGTCACGCCGAGAGAAATGCCTCCGATGCGTATCTTGCCCAAGCCTAAGCCTGTGGCGATTATGATTGAAATCACCACAAGAGCCTGCAGAGGGCTATGATCGAAAAAAAGAGATTCAAGCCAATTCACTTTTCTGATGAATAGAGGGTGTTTGTGAAAATTGACTGCAAAATTACACCAAAAATCTCAATTCCGCCTCTATCCCTGCTTTTTTTCTCCTCTGGCTGCAACCGATTGATAATAATCAGTAATTTTGTAATGTAATGACGTATTAAGCTGATGAAATTATTTGAAGATATGATGATCAAATGCAAGTTGATGCATAAAGGTATATGTCTCAATCTCTTTGGGACATTTTGGGCGCGAGATCTGAGCTGGATTGATAAATATGTCGTAAATCATGAGCGTATTCACACAGCTCAGCAACGTGAGCTGCTGTTTATTCCGTTTTATATTCTCTATCTGATTGAATGGTCAGTGAAATTCATTTGGTATTGTAGTTGGAAAAAGGCTTACTATAATATTTCATTTGAGCGAGAAGCCTATAAACATGGTAATGACCTCAATTATCTTAAAGAGCGCAAACATTATTCATGGTTGAAGTTCCTTAAGACATATTAATATAGCTGCGATAAATTTTCCGATAGGATGAATTGACCCGACTGTTTTGAACGGGAGGGAAAAAAGTAGTAATTTTGTGGCTTAATTTATTACTTTATGAAGCCCGAAACAACCGACTCAATAAAGCGTCTTCGCGAAACTCTGGCCAACCGTGTGGTAATGCTCGACGGTGCTATGGGCACTATGATACAGGCTCTTGATATAGACGAGAGCGAATGGGGGCGCGGCTGCAACCTTGATGACATATCTGTAAGCCTTAAAGGGTGTAACGATCTGCTGAGTGTTTCCCATCCCGAAAAGATTGCCGATATTCACCGCCGCTATCTTGATGCGGGTGCTGATATAATTGAGACAAATTCATTTAACGCCAACGCCATTTCCCTCGCAGACTACTGGGTGGCGCACATGGTTGACGAGATAAATTTTGCTGCTGCAAAGGTGGCGCGTAAGGCCTGTGACAGCTACATGGCCCTGAGCGGTAAACCTTGTTGGGTGGCCGGCAGTGTAGGCCCCACCGGCAAGTCGCTTTCGATGGCCGCAGGGCTTGACGGCTCATCTCCACTTGTGTCGTTTAAGGTGCTCGAAAAGGCTTATTATGAGCAGATGAGTGCGCTGGCGCGTGGAGGTGTTGATCTGTTTCTTATCGAGACAGTGTTTGACGCTCTCAATGCCAAGGCTGCCATTCATGCTGCCATGAGAGTTGAGAGTGAAGCCGGGCGTGAGATTCCGATAATGATTTCGGTGACCTTAACCGAGAGCGGGCGCACACTTGCAGGTCAGACTCTCGGCGCTTTTGTCAACACCGTGGCTCATGCCAAGCCGTTGTCGGTCGGGCTCAACTGCGGCTTTGGAGCCGAGGGCATGAAACCGTTTATTAATATGTTGGGCGATGTGTCGTGTGCAGTTAGCATGTATCCCAACGCCGGCCTCCCCGATGCTTTAGGACAATATCGCGAGACTCCTTCACTCATGGCTTCAAATATCGAAGCTGTGTTGCGTGACGGAGAGGTAAATATACTCGGTGGTTGCTGCGGCACTACTCCTGAACATATTGCTGCGATGGCCGAAATAGCCTCACAATATGCGCCGAGAGTTATTCCCCCTCAACGGGCGGGAATGAGACTGGCCGGACTTGAACCTCTTGAGCTTTTGCCCGGCTCCCCGTTTCTTAAAGTGGGTGAGCGGCTTAATGTGGCGGGCTCGCGCAAGTTCTTTCGCCTTATCAAAGAGAAAAATCATGATGAGGCGGTTGAGATAGCCGTTTCCCAAATCTCCGCGGGCGCGGGAGTGCTTGATGTTAACATGGATGATGCCATGCTTGATTCGCGTGTGGAAATGTCATCATTTCTCCGTCGTCTATCCACTGAGCCTGAAGCAGCCAAAGTGCCCGTGATGATCGATTCGTCAGACTTTGCGGTTGTAACCGATGCTCTCGAGACAGTGCAGGGTAAACCGATTGTCAATTCAATCAGCCTCAAAGAAGGGGAGGAGCATTTTCTGACTCAGGCGCGGCATATTGCCTCGATGGGTGCCGCTATGGTTGTGATGGCTTTCGACGAACAGGGGCAGGCTGATACCTTTGAGCGACGTATCGAGGTGTGCCGCCGTGCCTATCATCTGCTTACTGATGAGGCAGGTATTGACCCCGAAGATATAATTTTCGACCCCAATGTGCTCGCGATAGCCACAGGTATCGATGCCCATCGCAATTATGCCGTGGATTTTCTCAGAGCCTTGGAGTGGATCAAAGCCAATCTGCCCGGCGCAAAGGTGAGCGGCGGTCTCAGTAATCTGTCGTTTTCATTCCGTGGCAACAATGAGGTGAGAGAAGCAATGCATACTGTTTTTCTCCATCATGCCATTGAGCGAGGCATGGATATGGCCATAGTTAACCCCTCGACTCGCATTTCTTATGAAGACCTTGACCCCGAGTTGCGTGAGGCTGTCGAGGATGTGATTTTCAATCGCTCTGATTCAGCCACCGACCGCCTGATAGAGCTTGCGGGAGCTATCGCCGAGCGTGCGCAAGCTGCCAAGGCCTCAGCCAAAGGAGCTGTAAAAAATATAGAGCGTAGCGAAGTCGATCCGCTGTCGCATCTGAGCGAAATGGTTATCAAGGGACATACTTCCGGTATAGACGAAGCTGTCGATGCCGCGGTTGCTGTGACAGGTAATCCTCTTGCGGTTATCGACGGCCCTCTGATGAACGCCATGAATATTGTGGGCGATCTGTTTGGTAAGGGTGAGATGTTTCTGCCTCAGGTGGTAAAGAGCGCCCGCACCATGAGTCTTGCCGTGGGCAGGCTTACCCCTCTTATCGAAGCCGAGCGCGCGGGTAATGCCTCCGGCTCGGTGGGTAAAATGTTGATTGCCACAGTTAAGGGCGATGTGCATGATATCGGTAAAAATATCGTGACTGTCATAATGAGGTGTAACGGGTTTGAGGTTATCGATCTCGGCGTTATGGTGCCTCCCGAAGTCATAGTTGAACGGGCTATCGCTGAAAAAGTTGATCTGATAGGTCTGAGCGGCCTTATTACTCCATCGCTCAACGAGATGTGTGTTGTGGCTGAGATGATGGAGGCTCGCGGACTTAAATTGCCGCTGATGATTGGTGGAGCAACGGCCTCTCCGCTTCATACGGCTGTGAAAATAGCCCCCTGCTACAGCGGCCCGGTGATCTATACCCGAGATGCTGCGGCACTTCCCGGTGTGGCCCGTGAATGGGTTGACCCGACCCGCAGAGCTGAACTTTTCAGCAGGCTGAAACAAGAGCAGAAAGAGTTGGCCGAGGACTATGAGGCCACCCGAAATCTTTTACCGCTCTCTGAGGCGCGCCGTCTGCGACCGTTGTTGGAATATAATCCTCAGCCTCCTTTCAAAAATGGTGTGACCGAACTGGAGATACCTGTCGATGACAATCTCATTGATCTGATCAACCAACGCGCTTTTTATGCCGCATGGCAGCTTCCCCCCTCTGTGGCGGAGAGCATTGATGGACCGTTGGCGGCACAAGCGCGTCAACTGAGTGATGATGCGGCTAAAATGCTCGACTATCTAAAGTCGCAAGGTCACACTCTCCAAGCCAAAGTGGTTATTTTGCCGGCCCGGAGCGAGGGTGATGATATAGTGATTGATGATGGCAAAGTGAGGATTGCCACATTGCGTCAGCAAACTCCTGTTGTTGACGGCGCCCCGATGCAACGGCTTGCATTGGCCGACTTCGTTTCTCCGGAAGCGGGTGATTATGTAGGTTTTTTTGCCGTGACTATAGGGCAGGAGCTTCAGCGCGAGATTGATGAGGCAGTTGATGATCCCTACAAAAGTTTACTGTTGCAGAGTCTTGCCGACCGTCTTGTCGAGGCTGCTACCGAGCTTACCCATCGCAGAGTGAGAAGTGAGATCTGGGGATATGATCAATCAGAGCCGGACGCACATTCACGCAACGAGAATGGTGAAGGTCATGGCATACGCCCCGCTTTCGGCTATCCTTCTCTGCCTGATCAGAGCATAGTGTTTGAGGCTGACAAGGTGCTTGACTACAAGTCGACGGGAATTACCGTGACCGAAACCGGCGCCCTTTCGCCGTCGGCCACTACCACCGGCCTGCTTCTGGCTCATCCCAATGCAAGATATTTTTCGGTGGGAAGAATAGGTGATGATCAGAAAGCCGACTATGCGCGCCGTCGTGGCGTTGACCGCGAGCAGCTTAAAGGTTTTCTTCTCTGACAGGCGTGAGTCTCAGAATCATGACAGGTCGGTTGCGGTCACAGCTCTTTTTAGGCTGTCGCCACACTAATTGTGTGCTGTGATGTCCTTCTGATTCTTTGAGCCAGCTTTCCATATCCTCCTCACATACTATCAGCCATCCCTCATTGGCCTGAGGGGAGTAGAGGCGTATCCGGTCGTCAAGATAGAAATTGGCGGTGTAATAGCGCAACATCGGGTCGTCGATATACTCATAGACCGGCTCGTTATTAATGTTGAGCTGCTCTATCCGGCGCGCGATGTCGATGTCGCTTTTTTGATTAAGAATGATGGGAAGAATTCCGCCGGCCACGGCGCTGAGAATAAGGGGAGTAGCCACAACCGAGGCTATGGCCTTGAGATGAGCATCGCGGTGGCGCAGCTTCATCAGCACTATTATAGAGGCCGCGATAACTGCAATTCCGCATATCGGCACAATTATTCCGGGGCTGAGAATCGGAGATACTGCCATAGCGATGCCTATTGCGATCGAGGCGAAAAGTATGATGCGCATATACACTCCGGCATATAGCTTACCGCGCCGGGTTGAGGAGATGAGGCTGTCGAGCCACACTGTGATAAGGTAGGCCGCCATCGGATAGACGGGAAGCAGGTAAACACTCCGTTTGCTGGTGGGAATACAATAGAACAGAAATACCGTGATGGCGCAGACCCCGGCATATACTCTCGACGGATGGGTGTGGAGCAGCCGTTGGAGATCTGATTTCATTTCTTTAACCGAGGGGCGACGCCATTTCACAGCCCATAGCGCGAGTATGCAGCCAACGGTTACGGGAAGTAATCCAACCGCCATTGTCATGAAGTTATACCACACTCCGTTTTCATGTGATCCATAGCCCATCGAGCCGGTCATGCGGTTGACATTTTCCTCGATTATCAGGTCGAGAAATTCATCACCGCCCTGCATTGCCGCTTTCCAATACCACAAAGCCGGAAGTATCAGCGAGGCGAGTCCTGCGATAAAGAGTCGCCATGTGATGTGCCACCATTTGCGAAAACCGTTGGCGAGGATATAGTATATCCACGCGCACATAAGCGGAAGCACCATTCCGACAGGGCCTTTGGTCAGCACACCGATGCTCATGAGCGGAATGGCGATCAACGGCAGTCCTTTGGCTCCGCGCGACATATATCGGAAGAGACTCAACATCGCTCCGACCATAGCAGCGGTCAGCACCATATCAACCCTGCACGCCATGCCGGCGCGCCACACCTCAACAAACCCGATTGTCATTATAGCAGCGCATGGAGCGAGAAAGCGCCGCTGAGGTTCACCTTTGCGCACAAATCCGTAGAGAGCCATGACCATCGCGATAACGGCAATGGCCGACGGAAGGCGTGAGGTGTATTCGGTTACCTCACCCCCGAAGATGGTCGACAAAACCGCTATGCACCATGCAAAAAACGGCGGTTTATAGGGAATGTCGGCACCGAAGCTTACGGGCAGAATCCAGTCGCCGCTCGCCAGCATCGTAACGGCTACGATAGCCTCGCGGGGTTCTCCTTTGGTGTTGAACAGTGATAGTCCGAGCCACGGCAGAAAGGTAAAGGCAGCCAGAATAAAGACACAGAGACCGGTATGTTTCTGAAAAAAAGATTTCATCGGGGGTGTGGATGGATAGGGTTATAAAAACAAAAGTGTCGCGACATCTGGAAAAAGTCAGCGACACTTTTTGTGTTGGGAATGAATCCGGTTGAAGCCTCGTGGCCTTAGTCCGGAATCAGATTATTCTTCGTATTTTTTTACGATTACAGTGGCATTGTGACCTCCGAAACCGAAGGCATTGCTGAGGGCTGCTCTTACGGGGCGTTCCTGAGCTTTGTTGAAGGTGAAGTTGAGGTTGTAGTCAATGTTTTCGTCGTCATCTCCCTCTTCATGGTTGATGGTGGGAGGAATGATGTCGTTTTGCACGGCGAGAATACTGAACATAGCTTCAAGCGCGCCGGTGGCACCGAGCAGGTGACCGGTCATTGACTTGGTTGACGAAAGGTTGAGCTTATAGGCATCTTCGCCAAACAGCTCTACAATAGCCTTAACCTCGCTTACATCACCCACGGGAGTTGATGTGCCGTGAACATTGATATAGTCAATGTCGGCGGTGGTGAGACCGGCATCTTCAAGAGCCATCTTCATCGACAGGATAGCGCCGAGACCTTCGGGGTGTGTGGCGGTGATGTGGTAAGCATCAGCCGACATGCCTCCGCCTACAACTTCGGCATAGATTTTTGCACCGCGGGCTTTGGCGTGTTCGAGTTCTTCGAGCACGAGGATAGCCGAGCCTTCGCCGATAACAAAACCGTCACGGCTCTTGCTGAAAGGACGTGAGGCTGTGGCGGGGCTGTCGTTACGGGTCGACAGGGCGTGCATTGAGTTGAAGCCTCCCACACCTGCGGGATAGATGGCAGCTTCGGCTCCGCCGGTTACAAATGCATCGGCTTTGCCAAGTCGAATATAATTGAAGGCGTCGATAATGGCATTGTTACTTGAAGCGCAAGCTGACACAACACCATAGTTGGGACCGTGATATCCGTATTCCATCGACACATGACCCGACGCAATGTCGGCAATCATTTTGGGGATGAAGAAAGGATTATATTTAGGACCGTTTTCACAGTTCATGGCATAATAACCGGCTTCTTCCTCAAATGTGTGGAGACCGCCGATACCGGCAGCCACGATTACACCGACGCGATCACGGTTAAGATTGGGGGCTTCTTCAATGCCTGAATCGGCAACAGCCTGACGAGCCGCAACAAGTGCATACTGTGCGTAAAGGTCGAGCTGACGCAACTTTTTGCGGTCAATATGTTCAGCCGCATTAAATCCCTTCACCTCGCAGGCGAACTGGGTTTTAAATTTCGAGGCATCGAAATGGGTGATAGGTCCGGCACCGCTTTCACCGGCCAATGCGGCAGTCCAGGTTGACTTCACATCAAGGCCGAGCGGTGTGATGGCGCCGAGGCCGGTCACTACTACTCTCTTTAATTCCATTTGAGACAATGGTGATGGGGGATTAGTTATACAAATATACTATGAATTGGGCGACCATCCCCAAATGAGGGGATGGCTCGCTTAGTTCATAGATGATAGAAATGTTGTTGCGGAGTTCGCTCCCAACAATCTTATGAATATCAGGATAATGAAATTACCTCCTGATGGATTACTGCTTGGCGGCGGTGTCGGCTTCGATGAAGCTGATGGCGTCACCTACAGTCTTGATGCTTTCAGCCTTATCGTCGGGAATAGAGATACCAAATTCTTTCTCAAATTCCATGATAAGCTCAACGGTGTCGAGAGAATCTGCACCAAGGTCGGTTGTGAAACCGGCAGCAGGGGTTACTTCGTTGGGATCTACGC
>JAIDXU010000233.1 GCA_029058455.1 Paramuribaculum sp. | reverse complement strand
CAATATAGTTGTAGCGCGTCGCAAAATTCCAAATTTTTTTTCATTTGTTTTTTAAGAAAAAACTTCGGAATTTTGTACCTGAATTAATCCCCAGAAGATTACTCAAGTCAAATGACCAACAACTGCACAAAGCAATGGGAAGATTGTCTTAGAATAATCCGCGACAATATTTCTCCCGAGCAATACAACGCATGGTTCAAACCCATCGTCTGCGTTCTCGCCGACGACGGGCAGATAATCCTGCGTGTGCCCTCGCCATTCTTTGTGGAGCAACTCGAAGGAAACTACTATCGTTTGTTGGGCAGCACTTTAGCCAGAGTTTTCGGCCCCGGTCACAAACTCGGCTACCAATATGAGCAGGTAGGCAACGACCCCACCACTTCGGTCACACTTGCCGACTCAAAACCGTCGCCCGACGCCAAACCGCTTCCGGGCGCGACTTCCAACCCCTTCGTTCAGACACCCAGCACCACCATCGACCCTCAGCTCAATCCTCATTACACATTTGAAAATTATTGTCAAAGCGAATGTAATCAGGTAGCCCGCTCGATTGGTGAGGCAATCGCCAACGACCCGAGGTGTAAGACTTTTAATCCCCTCTTTGTATTCGGAGCGCCCGGCGTAGGCAAAACCCACCTGATCGAAGCAATCGGCATTAGAATCAAGGAGAGGGAGCCGAGATCAAGAGTGCTTTATGTAACGGCTCGCGACTTTGAGGCGCAATATACCACAGCTGTGCGTCAGGGTCGCACCAACGATTTCATAGCTTTCTATCAGAGCATTGATGTGCTCATCATTGATGATATTCAAGACCTTATAGGAAAGAAATCTACTCAAGGCACATTCTTCCATATATTCAATCACCTCCACCAGCATCAGAAGCAGCTCATTTTGTCGAGCGACTGCAGCCCCTCCCTCATGGAAGGCATGGAGCAACGCCTCATATCGCGTTTCAGATGGGGTGCGACCGCCCAGCTTGGCAGCCCTGACTACAACCTGCGCATTCAGGCCCTGCGCCAGCGCGCCGCTCAGGATGGTCTCACCATTCCCGACGATGTGATTGAATATATCGCCGCCAATATCACCAGCTCGGTGCGCGAACTTGAGGGAATAGTGGTCTCGCTGCTAGCCCACTCAATGTGCCTCGGCAGGGAAATTACTCTTGACCTTGCCAAGAGGGTAATCAACAATGCTGTAAAAATCAGCAAGAAAACCATCAACTTCGAGATGGTTTTGAAAGAAGTGAGCGATTATTTCAACGTCACTCCCGAATCAATTTTCAGCAATTCGCGCACACGTCAGGTGAGCGACGCCCGTCAGCTTGTGATGTATCTTTCAAAGAAACACGCCAACATGTCGCTTGTAGCCATAGGCCACAGATTGTCGCGCACTCATGCCACTGTAAAACACGGCTGCAACAACATCGACGAGCGTATCGCTGTCGACAAGCAGCTCCGCGACGATATTTCAAAGATAGAGCAGCTTATTCTCGCCTGATCGATTTCAGGTTAGGAACAGCGGCTTACATATTGATTCACAATCTTTTCTCACTGCCGGTCATTCCGGCTTTTATTTTTTGATGTTAAAGCTACTCCACACCTCCGACTGGCATCTCGGTCAAACTCTCTATAATTATAACCGTAGGGAAGAACATCAGCATTTCATTGACCAACTGGGAGAAATTATTTCCACCCATCGTCCCGATGTTCTGGCAATAAGCGGCGACATATTCCATAACTCTCAGCCTTCGGCGGAATGGCAGTCATTCTATTCCGAGGCCATCAGCAGGTTTCACACGCTTGCACCCGAAATGATAATTATAGCTACTGCCGGAAATCATGACAGCCCCTCGCGACATGAGGTTTTTCGCAAGCCGTGGGAGGCGCTCAACGTTCATGCCATCGGAGCTCTTGACCGCAGCAATCCAACCACACATATTATCCCTATCGGCAACAAAGGCTATGTTGTCGCGATACCTTATTTCTACAGCATATCTCAGTTAGAGGATTTTTTCGCACAAATGGCCGAAGAAGTAAGCCGCCTCAATCCCGGCAACCTTCCGGTAGTGCTTATGGCACATGCCACAGTTACCAACTGCGATATTACGGGACATGACAGGCATTTGATGTATACCTCAATCGGAGGTTTAGATTCTATCTCCATATCTTCATTCAGTCAAGAGTTTGACTATGTAGCGCTCGGGCATATCCATAAGCCTCAGACGCTTCGCAACACCGGCCAGAGGTTAAGATATTCAGGGAGCCCCATCGCCGTTAGTTTTGATGAAAACTATTCTCATTCCGTAAGCCTTGTGGAGATTGAAAGCCATGGAAAATCTCCCGCGATAACCGAAATTGAAATAATCAACCCGCGCCCGCTGCTTTCACTTCCAGCCGAAGGATTCGCAAAATGGGAGGAGATAAAAGAGATGGTGAGACAATTTCCGGCTGACCTGCCCGCATACCTCCGGCTTCAGGTTGAAGTAACCGATTTTCTACCCCCTCATGCCGCTGATGACATTAACGCTTTGCTTGAAGGAAAAGAGGCACGCTTCTGCCTGTTTAACGTCACGCGTCCCCACGCCGATGCCAACCATCCTTAAATGATAACGGTGAGTGCATTCAGAAATCTCTCCCCCGAGACTGTGGCACAGCGA
>JAIDXU010000232.1 GCA_029058455.1 Paramuribaculum sp. | reverse complement strand
GAAATAAAAACGGTTGGCGCGGAAAGTTATAGCGGGAAAATTGGCGGCATGACGATAGGCGTCTATCAGCGAGTCGCCCATAATGAGTCGCTGGGCATAGCAGAGAGGCACATCGTTGAAGTCACCGCACACAATCACCGGACCGCTAAGTGTTTCGACAAACTCTCTCACCATGCGCGCTTCTTCTTCACGGTCTTTAAACGCCATCGACATTTTGTGGAGCAGAGTGTGGCGCACGCTGTCAATGTCGTGGCTGTGACCCTCGGTTATATCATGATAGAGCTCCTTGTCGGCTGCGGTCAGTCCGAGCGGCCTGAGATGGAGGTTGACAATCGTTATCTCTCTATCATCCGGCATTTTCACCTTAAAAGCTTTGATTGCAAACGAATTATATCGTGAGCCGGTTATCTCGTTTAACGGCCACCGCGACAATATCGATTGTCCGTTGTCGAATAATTCACGGTAAGGATATAACGCATAGATTGAATCACGCTGTTCGGAAGGCAGACTGTTAAGGTGGTAGGACATAAGTTCCTGAACCGCGACAATATCAGGTTTCCTTTTTATGATATATTCGATTGTCGGGCTATAATCTCCCATTGTCAATGACGGATCGGAGTAATCGCGCAGCTCATAAACATTATAGCTCATCAATGAGAAATCATATTGATCGGCTGAGCTTGTGAAGTTGATAGGGAAATTGCTGCGCAGGGGGCCGTAACAGGCCAGCAAAGCCACAATATTGACTATAGCCATCTTTCTGAACAGGAAGAAGCACACCACAGTCCATATTATCGTGACGATTGCTATATAGGGAAATGCCGTGGCGAGAATAGCCGGAAATGCGGAAATATGCGGGGCTACCATCCCTCCGTAAGCCGAGGCGACGGTAAGTATGAGCAATAGGCCGTTGAGTATGTAAATCAGAAATTTAATTATCAGATTCATAACTCACATAGCTGATGGCCGTGTTGACTCGGCGCAATTGTTGATAATCATAGCTCTCTCCTCGGAGTTTAACGACATATAACCCGAATTGAGCAGCTTGGCTTCGATGTCGGAGCTATTGAGGGACGCAGAGGCTTCGGCCGGAGAAGTCACCACGCACGAAGTGTCGGTGCTATGTCGGCGTAGAACTGCGAATCGTACCCAGCCGGCGTAGACTACGCCTGTTGCTATTCCGGCAACGTGGGGCGCTGGAAAACCTCCAGCTTTCATGTTGAGAAGATGAAGGCCTATCACAGCCAGACCGAGATAGAGCAGACGGATATGGCACAGTGCAGGCAGATTGATTCTCTTTCGCGGACAGAGCAGAGACACTGCGGTAACCACGCTAAGCACAGCTGCCGAAGCTCCCACCAGCGGTCGTGACCCGGCACCTGAATCGGGAATCATTATATAGGCCACAGCACCGGCAATGCCACCTGCAAGATAAATCAAGCATAGGGATTTGCCTGAAATAATGCGCGGGTCACGGCAAATGCCGAAAATCAGCAGCCAAAGAAGATTAAACACCAGATGAACCGGATGTATATGCACAAACATATATGTGACAAGCGAAAGAGCATGTGAGGGCATACCATCATTGCCAAGTTCGAGCCACAATGGAGAAAGTATATCACGCGGAGCCTCGACAAAGGTCGCGCAACAGGCTATCACCACAAACATAATCAGATTTGCCGTGGAGAGACAAACCGGCATGAAACGTGGTGAACGGAAATCTATCGGTGAATCAATAGAAGTCGCCATGTATCACATTACGTTTCTTCCAATACCATATAATCAGGAAGCCGAATATCATGCCGCCGAGGTGAGCGAAGTGAGCCACTCCGTCGTTGGCGTTGCTGAGGCCAATCAGAATTTCGATAACGCCATAGCCGATAACCATATATTTGGCCTTGATAGGTATAGGCACAAACATGAGGTAGAGAGGCCGGTTGGGGAATATCATGCCGAAAGCAAGCAATATGCCGTAGATGGCGCCCGAGGCTCCGATTGTGACGAAGAAGTTAAGCGCCGGAATATCCTGGCCCATCGCTTGTGCCTGCTCAAAAGCGGCGCGCACGGTTTCAAAATCAACATAGTTGGCGTTGGCGATTACTTTTACAAGTATATCCTGCCATGTCAATGCCCACACGGCTTCCTGAACGAGTGCCGCACCTATGC
>JAIDXU010000231.1 GCA_029058455.1 Paramuribaculum sp. | reverse complement strand
TCCTTGCCGTAACACTCCATATTGGATGCGATTATCGTATCGTTGAGCACATCCTTCAACACCACACCGCGAGCCAATGCCTGCTCACCCCTGCCGGTCTTACGCCCCTGCAGATACATTTTCTTGACCTGCGGCGTATTAGGCAGAGAGTATGTGGTGCCGTCCCCTGCAAGCAGAAGATGTCCGTACCACTTCTTAACCCGGTTCGATGAGCCATAGAACCCGCAAACGATGTCACGGCTCATGGCCTTTAGATAATCGGCCGGTATAAGCCGGCGGCGTCTGCTGAAATCACTCTTGTTCACATTGGGTCTACCAATGAGGTGGGAGTATTCCAGCAGCTCTATCTCTGTGGATTTTGACCGTGGATATAGAAGGAACGAAAGAAGATTTCTTAAAGAGAAAGTGCGTTCTCGGGTGAAACATCCCGAACCCGGAGAGGTGTATTTGGGATGGGACTTGCAAAAATTTTTAAGATTTTCCGGCTGACTGTATTTAACAATTTCCGTTCTTACTATGTTTAATATATTAAAGTTCTTAGCGGACATAAGCTCATTGTTGTTATTTGTGGTAAAATAATATAACAATCGAGCGGTTATGTCCGCTTTTTGTTTTTTATATTTCTTTGATGGCTTAAGTAAACAGCATTGTGGAGCATCCCTACACGCATTGTGTTTATTAGAGATTATGATAGGCAGACAGCGGATTAGCTCCGGGAGTCGTCGGTTTCCGGGAGGAGGCTGGAGGAGAGGGTGGCGGGGTCGCTGCCTGATGAGAGGAGTTGGGAGCGGAGAGTGGAAAGGTGGGAGGGGGTGGTTGAGAGGTAGTAGCCACGGGCGAGGAGTTGAAGAGCCTGCTGAGGTTTGCCCCTGAAGCCGTGGAGAATCCACGGTTGGGTGGGACGCATTTCTGTGCGCAGCCGCTCGATCTGCTCTATGGCGCGGACACAGTGTATAATCAACGGCTTGCCGAGAGCCTCGGAAAGGAGGATGTGCCGGCGGAATATCTCGGTCTGAACAGGTAGCGAGGCTCCACGGAGCTTATCAATGCCACACTCCCCTATGGCTATGACCTCGGGGGCGGCGGCGTCGAGCTCAAGCTGCTGCCACATCTGCGGGGTGACCTCAGCCGAATACCACGGATGAATGCCCACAGAGTAATAATATCCCTCGGGCCTCTCATCTCCCGGATAGCGATTTATTATAGCGCCGGATTTGTGAGAGGTGTGAGTATGAAAATCGGTAATATTATCGCGCATTAACGGCGGCAGCGGTGGGGCGGCAAGCAAATTACTCATGACACTCAACGAGGTTAAGGCACAGGGTCATAACCGCTGCCTCCCCAGGGATGACAGCGGGCAATGCGACGCAGGGCAAGCCAAAGCCCTTTCACCGGGCCATGCTTGCGCAGGGCTTCAAGAGCATATTGACTGCATGAGGGCACAAACCTGCAGCTCGGAGGAAGAAGCGGGGAGATGAAAAGCTGATAGAACCTCACGGATAGAATCAGCAATAGAGTTATTGCACGGTTAAAGAGCTTCAGTAGCTTGCGCATTATGAGAGGATTGAGCGATTTTGCCGAGCAGACGCCCCATAGCGGCAAAGGTAGGGGGATAGGGGGTAAGGCCGTTGCCCACATAGATAAACGCTATGTCGACAGCCACCCCCTCGGGGAGGAGATGGCGGCTCAGACGGTAGGCCTCGCGACAGCGGCGACGCATAGTGACGCGGTCTATGGCATGACGCAGACGCTTTTTGGGTACTGAAATGAGAAATTTAGCCACTCGTGGGGTGCGCACGGAGTCAAACCTCCACACAGCCCGCCACGGATAGCACAAGGCGCTCCCTGATAGATTACTCTCCGCTCCCCTGCCTCGATGTGAAAACAGGAGGTCTATTGCGGTGAGCGAACAGAGTTTTTCTACCTTATAGAGACGCAACCCTTTCATGGCTGTCAGGCGATAGCCGATGACATGTTTTCGAGATATTGCTCGAGGGCGTTGACTATTGAGGGTGAAGTGGGTGTGCCGGCCTGCATATCGAGACGCAATCCGGCATCGGTAACGGCCTTGGCAGTAGCCGAGCCGAGACAGCCTATGCGGATATCACCCTGCTTGAAGTCGGGGAAATTCTTGAGAAGAGCGTCGATACCGGCGGGGCTGAAGAAAATGAGCATATCGTAATCAAACGGCTCATCTTTCGAGAAATCGTTGCTCACGGTGCGATACATCACAGCCTTGGTATAGTTGATGCCTGTGGCATCGAGTATGCCGGATACACCATCTTTATGCACATCGCTCACGGCATAGAGAAACTTCTCGTTTTTGTTGCGCTGGAGGAAAGGAATGAGATCGTCAAACTTGCCGTTTTCACCATGAAATATCTTGCGCTTGCGATATTGTATATATTTCTGAAGATAGCATGCGATAGATTCTGTGGTGCAGAAATATTTCATGGTATCGGGTATGGAGATTCTCATCTCCTTACATATACGGAAAAAGTGGTCGATGGCAGTCTTGGCGGTGAAGATCACGGCAGTGAATTCGGAAATATTGATTCTCTGCTGACGAAATTCACGTGCTGACAAACCTTCAACTTTGATAAATGGGCGAAAAACCAACTCCACGCCAAACCGGTCGGCAATTTCAAAAAATTTATCGGTCGTGGGCTTGGGTTGTGATATCAGGATCTTTTTAATCACGTCGACTATTTTGTGTAGAGTGAAGCTAAAAAGCTTAAAGTTAGTAATTTTGCCACACCTAATCCATAAAAACGCGCTGCATGAATAGTAACGGTGTGATTTCGAGGGTGCAAAGATACAAAATAAAGTAGACACCCGAAAATATGTTGATGTAAAAAATCCTAAAACCCTTGCAAATGAAAATAATGCGACACACGATATAGAGCACGACGGTAATGATCGTTGCAATGCCCGAAAGCGCGGGATTGAATATCACCGTGAGTGTGGGAACAAGCATAAGCACACCCAGCAGACTCTGCGAAGCAAAAAATCCTTTCAGCCACTGGCGGGTGGAATCGAAAGAGGTGAAGGCATAGCCGGTGACGAGATAGGAAACAGTCTGAAACAACATCAAACCGACTGCCGCGAGCGAAAACACTCCTATCGACACTCCGGCCGAAAAGCCGGCGAATCGCCATGACGGAAAAGCGAAATAGGCTATAATGCCCTCACACAGGCAAGTGAGGATAAGCAGCCCAACGGTGATATAGCTCTCGCTCACCGTGGTTTCGTCGAAGGCATTGCCACGCCGCCGGGTTTTAAACAGATTGCCCGGAAAAGCCTTGAAGAAATTTGAATAGCTGCCACCGCCGGCGCAGAGTATGAGAAACACCAGCAGCAAGGAGATAATAACCGGGGTGCTGTAGCCCGGAATTTCATGTCTCACCTCGGGATCGAAGCCGGTGGCATAGTTGATAATACCGTGATGACACGCCTGAGACTCCCTCAGCGAAGCGGGTGCATCTTCCTCGACACAAATGTCATGACGCCACACAACCACAGGAGCGGAAGTAATGCTATCGGTGACAGATGATTGGTTTAAAACAGCCTGAGGCATTTATCAAGACGGTATTAAGATTAACCCTATTGCCGTGGTAACGCAAGCTCGAGAGCTTCGGCGGGAGTTGAGGCCACTTCATAAAGAAGACCCGTGCCCTCACGCATAAAACCGAGCGAAGTTGCCTTCGACAGCATTTCAAGCAAGGGATCATAGTAGCCGGCGGTGTTGAGTATCACCACCGGGTTGGAGTAGAGTTTGAGCTGGCGCCATGTCACTATCTCCATCAGCTCCTCGAAAGTGCCGATACCGCCCGGCATTGCAATGGCACAGCAGCTTCGTGCGGCCATGGTTTGTTTGCGCGAATGCATGGAGTCGGTAGCCACCACCTCGTCGAGCAGGGGATGTTGCCAGTCGCGGTCGAGCATAAACTGTGGCAGCACACCGATGGTGTAACCTCCCTCGGAATGTGCGCCCTCGATTGCGGCCGCCATGAGACCTCCGCGGCCACCGCCCGAAATCAACGGATAGCCCCGACGGGCGACAAGCTCGCCGAGCGTGCGGGCTGCCTCGATATATTGAGGGTCGATATGGCTCGATGAGGCGCCATAGACCAACACCGCTTTCTTCGCACTCTGAACAATCATAGTTCGGAAGATTGGGAGTGTGTCACGATTCTCAGCACCATAGGATCGCCCTTCTTAACGGTGAGCGAGCTGATGCTGTCGGCCGGGAAAGAGGAAAATGTAGCGGCGTCAACAGTGAGCGAGTCGATCATATATATAGCCGAGGCGGGCATTTCGGAGGCGGGCAGAGGCTGCTCCATAGATTTTCTCGACACGATTTCCATGCAATTGGCGGGAGACTTGGTGACGGTGAGCGAATAAATGTCATGGGGACTCATGGCCACCACCTTCTCACGGGTCACGGTGTCACCGTCAACAATAAAAGTGAGATTGTTGACATCAATGCTGTCGCCGGCAAAGACAATCATGTGGGTGCCTGACGAGGCGAACATGCGCGACGGCAGGGAGCCGGCGCCGAGACCTATAATAGCGACCGAAAACAGAGCGAGAATCGGAATCAACGAAAAGCGTGTCATTGTATTAAAAAAGGGAGGAGAATGAACAGTAAAGGGAGGTTATCAGTGTTTGGTGAAAAAATCATCTACGCATTTCACAGCGAGATCAACGGAGCGGGTGCGCAGCAACTGCTGACCCGTAGAGTCCACAACCATAAAAAACGGCACTCCGGGCACGGCAAATTTCCTGATTCTGGGATCAGACAGGAGAGCGGGCGACCACACACGCTGCCATGCGGAGGTATCGTTATTTAAAGCTATATGCCAGTTGAGCGAATCAACAGCAAGAGTAAACTCGAGGATATTGAATCGCCTACGAGGATAACGCTTGTAAAGCTCATTAAGTTGAGTGAGGTCCTGACGGCGCGAGCTTCGGCCGCTTCCGTCGTCAAGAAAAGCGAGCAGCGAAACCGAGCTTTTAAGCGGTGAAAATCTTATGAGCGAGTCACGGCTGTTGACAAAACTCAATGAGGTTACATTTGACAGAGCGTCATTCGAAAGCTGTTCGGCAAGCTGATTCTGATAGTTGTTGAGCAGGGGGCGCGATTTCACCTCGGCACTTATGAGCCTTAGCAGAGAGTCGGCGCGCGCCTCATAGCCGGGAGTTGAGAACCAATTGACCAGCAAAGCGGTAGAAACCACATCGTCGGGATGTCGGGTGATATATTCCGCAATGGCATCATTGAGACGCGCAGGGTCGGCCATGTCAAACAGATGACTGTTGGCGCTGCGAAACTCAAGCAGTTTTTTAGAATCGGTAGAGCCGGAGATTTTTGCCTCGTTGGGAAAGTCGGCGTCGACATTCACCTCGATTTCATCACCGTTGCCCACAATGAGCGAAGCCAGATGAGTGCCGTCAATGAGCGAAAAGGTTAGCAGAGTCTTGTCGCCGGTCTTGCCTGAAAGTTTGACTTCGCCGTCGAAGGGAGAAGATGAGCCCGACACAACCGAAATGCCGTTGAAGTAGCGGGTGCGCAC
>JAIDXU010000230.1 GCA_029058455.1 Paramuribaculum sp. | reverse complement strand
ATGACGAAGACATCGACATAATAATCGCATGGCTTGACAGAATCGGTGAAGTTGGAGCCTTGGAAAGATATTTCCGATATGAAGGCCGGTTTGGGGATGGTGTCAGTGCAATACCCATCGAGACGAGTAATCTACGACTTTACTGTATCCGTCTTTCCGATAAAATCCTCATCTTTGGAAATGGCGGTGTTAAGAATACTGCCGCATGGCAGGATAGTGAAACCTTGTCGGAATATGTGGAGACGCTTGTCGATACAAGCAGATTTATTTCTTCAAGATTGACCAACGGCACACTTTATATTGTAGATAAAGAGATAATTGGAAACTTAAATTTTACCCGCGATGAAAAGAAGTAGTATTATAGAAGCTCGCAGAGCTAAGGTCTCGCCCGAAATCAGGCGGAGAGTTGACTTGTCGTTCCTAATCGTGGACAGAATTCACAGCATACTTGAAGAAAAAGGACTCAAACAGAAGGATCTTGCAAATATGCTTGGAAAGAATGAATCGGAAATCAGCAAATGGATGAGAGGAACTCACAATTTCACCATTGAGACAATATCATCCATCGAAAACGTACTTGGGATTCCAATTCTTCAGGTTGCAAATGTCTGAAATTCCCGGTAACGATAGATGAAATAAAACAGGCGGCAAAATAAAAATTGTCGCCTGTTTTATTTGTCCTGACCAATATGTAGTTGGTGAGATATTATCAGTTTGCGGCGGGGCGGGCTATGCCGTCTTTGGTGGCACGCTCGCTCATGCGCTTGATGCGGTCTTTGGTTTCGGGGTGGGATGAGAACATTTTTGACACATAGCTGCTCTTGGCGGTTGCGCCTCCCTCCATGTCGAGAAATTTCTCAAAGGCCATTACCATGCCCCACGGATTACGGCCGTTGGCAACGAGAAAATCATAACCGCAGTCGTCAGCCTCTTTCTCCTGCTTTTGTGAGAATTTGGCATTGATGAGCGAGCTGCCGAGGTCGCCGAGCTGAGATTCGGTAAGAGCGGCAGCCTTGTTGCTTGTCGAGGCGATGGCGTCTTTCATGGCGTCGGAAAGCAGCTGGGTGCGGAAAGCTTTTTTGGAGTGATGTTTCATAACGTGACCGATCTCGTGGCCGATGATACCCATGAGTTCATCATCATTCATAATATCCATGAGCGATGAGAATACGCGCACACTGCCGTCGGGGCAGGCGAAGGCGTTGACATCAATAACCTCATATACCTTGAAGTTCAAGGGTATTCCGTCGGCTTGGGTAATTCCTTCGGTGAGTTTTTTGAGTCGCTGGGTATAGGGGCTGTCGTCGGGCGACACAGGATTGTTTTTATCCATCCAGTCAACCGACTCCTTTACATAGGCGGCCATTTGATCGTCGGTAAGGGTTACGGCTTTGGCAGTTTTGACGCCGGAGCTTATGGCTTTAGAGACATTAAACTGAGCCTGAACCGGCATGGCGATTGATATAAGCCCTGCAATAGCAAGGAGCTTGAGAGAAAATTTTTTCATAATCAGAAAATATTGGCTGTTGTGATTTATAATGCAAAATTACTAAAATTAGACTAATTGGACTAATTCGACCAAGACTTGTTGACTAAAGCATCGCTCGATGTTATCAAATAAGCAAGGTCATGTTTCGGGTTGGGGAAACATGACCTGCTGTTATGATCATATCAGACGCGGGGTCTGAGTTATGTCAGAGTAGGGATGGCTTATTTGCCGGCTTTGGCGGGTTTGGCGCTGATGGCTTTGCCGTTGTTACGGCCATGACGGCGAGAGTCGGTGAGATAGGCCACGGGAGCTGCGATAAACATTGTGGCAAGAGTACCGATGATAACACCGAAGATCATGGCGAACACAAACGAGCGGATAGCGTCGCCGCCGAGAATGAAGATACAGAGCAACACGAGGAGTGTTGAGGCTGAGGTCATCACCGTACGGCCGAGGGTTGAGTTGATCGACTGGTTGATGGTGTCAAAGAAGTTCTGTTTGGGATAGAGACCTACATTTTCACGCACACGGTCGAACACAACCACGGTGTCGTTGATCTGATAACCGATAACGGTAAGGATAGCGGCGATAAACGACTGGTCGATTTCCATTGCGAAGGGGAACGCCGAGCAGAACAGCGAGTAGAAGCCCACGATTGTAAAGGCGGTGAACGCTACTGCTGCGAGAGCGCCGAGCGAGAAGGCCACGTTGCGGAATCGGATGAGGATGTAGATAAACATGGCGATGAGGGCGAGAACTACCGCGATGATAGCGTCGGTGCGCATATCGTTGGCCACGGTAGGACCTACTTTCTGAGATGACATGATACCAACATTTTCGTTGGTGGTCGAGAAGTCAGCTTTCGAGAGGCCGTTGAGGTCACCCTGCAGACCGTTGTAGAGAATGTCGGTGATTTCGTCGTCGATGTTTTCTTCGTCAGAGTCGATCTTGTAGTTGGTGGAGATTCTCACCTTGGTGTCGTCGTCGATGGTGATGACGCTTACCTGTGCGCCGTCGAAGAGGGGAGCGAGCTGCTCCTGAAGAACGTGAGTCTTGACGGGATGATCAAATTGCACAACATAGTTTCTACCACCCGAGAAGTCGATACCCTGTCTCAGACCGTTGGTGAAGAAGCTGATCACGATGATCACGATCATAGCGATTGCAATGCCAAACGAAATCTTGCGGGCGCCGAGGAAGTTGAAGTGGGTGTTGGTAAACATCTTGCGTGAGAGCGCTGTGCTGAAAGTAAGGCTCTTGAAGGGTTTTGACTTGGCACCGATGATAAACACGAGACGAGTGAGATAAACAGCGGTGAAGAACGAGCAGATGATACCGATGATAAGGGTGGTGGCGAAGCCCTTGATGGGACCTGTACCGAAGAGCAGGAGGATCACGCCGGTGATAACCGAGGTGAGGTTAGAGTCGAAGATGGCCGAGAAGGCGTTGCTGTAACCGTCGGCGATGGCGGTGGCGGTGTTCTTGCCGGCGCGGAGTTCCTCTTTGGCGCGCTCGAAGATAAGCACGTTGGCGTCAACGGCCATACCGAGGGCGAGCACGATACCGGCGATACCCGACAGGGTGAGCACGGCCTGGAACGAGGCGAGGATGCCGAATGTGAAGAAGAG
>JAIDXU010000023.1 GCA_029058455.1 Paramuribaculum sp. | reverse complement strand
AAAATCCAAATGCCGCAATCAGATCAAGAAAGTTCTTGATGAGTTCGCCTAATTTCTCAAATTCGTGCGTCACTATGTTGCTCAGGTCGATTCACTCGGTAAGGAAAATGCAGCTCTGCGCGACGAAAATACCCGCATTAAGGATAAAAACACTCAGCTTGCATCTACTCTTCAGCAAACCGAAAAAGAGCGCGAACATCTTTCAGAGCGCATGACTCTTGCCGAGAAACTCAATGTTACCGGCGTTTCTCTCACTGCTCTCAAGGGCAACGGCAAGGTTGAGAAAAATGTTACCAAAGCCAAACAGCTCATGGTGACTTTCACCATTCCTCAAAACAACTCCACACCCTCGGGAACCAAGAAAATCTACATGCGAATCACCTCTCCCGAAGGCACATTGCTCGGCAATGCCGGCACATTCCCCTTCGAAGGCGGTCAGGTGGCATATACCGATGCTACGACAATCGATTATGGCGGTGAAGAAATTCCCGGTGTGAAAATTTACTGGAATGTAACTCAGACTCTTACTCCAGGAACCTATACGGTAGAGCTGTTTGCCGACAACTACCGTCTTGTGTCGCGCCAGTTCACTCTCAAGAAATAATCCCATTCGTTCTCTCACCTCTTCCAATCATTTATCATCATGCAGCAATTTATCGATCAGATCAACGGCGTGGAAATTACCACCGTCTCAGCCATATTCCGACTGGTGCTAAGCCTGTTGCTCGGCTCGGCCGTGGGTATGGAGCGTAAACGCAAGGGACAGATAGCGGGTATCCGCACATTTTCTCTAATCTCGCTCGGAGCCACTCTCGCCATGATTCTGTCGATTTATGTGCCGCAGGAATATCTCGGGCTGAAAAACGGTGACCCGGGTCGAATCGCCGCGCAAGTCATAACCGGTATCGGTTTTCTCGGCGCCGGCGCCATAATTCAGATGAAAGGATCGGTAAGAGGTCTTACTACTGCCGCCGGTATATGGATGACTGCCACCGTTGGCATGGCGATAGGCGTGGGACTTTATGTAATCTCTCTCGTCGCAACAGTGATGGTATTATTCATCATGTTTGTGCTTGAAGAAATCGAAAAGAAGATTCATGTCGGTGCCGAAAGCCGCATTATCCGTATCAAGGTCGGTGAGATAGTCAATGACATTGAGCCCTACCGCACCGCCCTGACCCAACATAATGCCCATCTTGTGAATGTGTTTGCCGACTATGATTATACCGAGCCGTCAACACGTCTCAACCTCGTAGTGCTTCTTAAAGACAACACAGACTATATCAGACTGTTTGGTCACCTGAAAAATCTCTACCCCACCCAATCTATTTCACTGGCTAACCAACTCAGCATTTAATTTCCCATAACATCCGATCAGCATGTTGCCTCTTATATCCACAATACTTTTGTCGGCTGCACCCTCTGCCGAAGGAATGAATATCGAAAGTCTTATTTTCGACCTTGCTTTTATTCTGATACTCGGTGCGGTTACAACCATAATATTCAAGTTGTTGAAACAGCCTGTGGTATTAGGCTATATAGTCGCCGGCTTTCTGGCGTCGCCCAATTTCCATTATCTGCCGTCGGTCACAACCGAAAGCAATATTGAATTTTGGGCTCAGATAGGTATTATCGTGCTGCTCTTCTCTCTCGGACTCGAATTCAGCTTCAAGAAGCTGGTCAACGCCGGTCCGTCGGCTCTCATAACATCGTTTATCATCATAGCCGGTATGATGATATGCGGCTACGGAGTCGGCACAGCGATGGGATTTTCAACTGTCAACGCTCTCTTTCTCGGAGGCATGATTTCAATCTCCTCCACCACCATTATCATCAAGGCTCTCACCGATCTCGGACTGCAGCACCGAAAATTTGCAACCTTGGTTTTTGCCGTGCTTGTGGTCGAGGATCTTTATGCGGTGGTGATGATGGTAATGCTGTCGTCGATTGCCATTAACAACAGCGTTGAAGGAGGCGAAATGCTCTGGAGCATAAGCAAGCTTGTGTTCTTCCTCGTAATATGGTTTATGATCGGCGTATTCCTTTTGCCGAGTCTGCTCAACCGTTCCCGCAGATTTCTTAATCAGGAAACTCTGCTCGTTGTGTCGATGGGCCTTTGCCTCGGCATGGCCGTACTTTCCACATTCTGCGGATTCTCACTCGCTTTGGGTG
>JAIDXU010000229.1 GCA_029058455.1 Paramuribaculum sp. | reverse complement strand
GTGGTGGGCACAAGCACGGCTGTCTGCTTATTGTCGGCAGCGGCCTTGAATGCGGCGCGGATGGCAACTTCGGTTTTTCCAAAGCCCACATCTCCGCATATCAGACGGTCCATAGGCCGGTCGGATTCCATGTCGGCTTTCACCGCTTTGGTGGCTGAAAGCTGGTCGGGGGTATCTTCATAGATAAACGAAGCTTCAAGCTCATGCTGGAGGTAGGAGTCGGGCGCGAAGGAGTGGCCTTTCTGTTGCGCGCGGGCGGCATAAAGCTTTATGAGGTCGCGGGCTATATCTTTGAGCTTTGATTTGGTGCGCTCTTTGAGTCGAGCCCATGTGCCTGAGCCTATACGGTTGATTTTAGGAGGAGTAGCGCTATCTTTGCCGCGATATTTGGCGAGCTTGTGGAGCGAGTGAATCGACACATAGAGCGTGTCATCGTTGGCATAGACGAGCTTGATCATCTCCTGCATTCGGCCGTTGACATTGGTGCGGGTCAGACCCTCGAATCTGCCTACACCATGATCGATATGCACTATGTAGTCGCCCGGCTCTATGGCCTGAAGCTCCTTGAGGCTCATGGCCAATTTGCCTGAACGGGCTCTTTCGCTCCGGAGATTGTATTTGTGGAAACGGTCAAAAATCTGATGGTCGGTGAAAATGCAGATTTTGGTATCTCCGTCGCTGAAACCTTCATGCAGGGTGCCGTCGACAGGTTGAAATCTTATGTTGTCGCCTCGGTCGGCAAAAATCTGCCGCAGACGTTCGGCCTGTTTTGGAGAGTCGGACAGGAGGTAGATGGTATAACCATCCTCTTCCATCTTGGTAAACGAGCCGGCGATGAGGTCGAAATTCTTGTGGTAGAGAGCCTGAGGCACACAGTTAAATCTTATGGTAGCCTTGACAGGCATATTTACCTGCTCGCCTCCGGTGAAGTAGATGTGACGGAACGATTGCCAACTTTTTTCGAACAGAGCCGGGTCGATCACATTTTTCATTACCTCGGGGTCGCCTTCATCGGCGAGCATGGCGCTTTGGCTGAATGTCTCGCCGGTGACTTCTCTCACTCGCGAAAGAGTATGAACCGCATCTCTCACAAATATCATGGTCGCCGGGTCGATGAAGTCGAGCAGAGAGTTTCCGTCGTCGGCATTGGCCATATTGGCAGAAACTGTAAATGTGTCGAGTTTCTGCTGTGAGAGCTGCGTTTCGATGTCAAACGAGCGTATGGAGTCGATTTCGTCGCCGAAGAAATCTATTCTGACCGGAAGCTCGTTGCTGTAACCGAAAATGTCGAGAATAGAGCCTCTCACGGCAAAATGGCCCGGCTCATAAACATAGCTCACCTCCTTGAAATCATGCTCCCGCAACCATTTCACAGCCTCGGTCATGTCGGTCTCGGCCGATTTGCGGAATGTGAGTATATTGGTGTCAACCTTATGGCGTGAGGCTACTTTTTCGGCCAGAGCCTCCGGATAAGTTACCACAAACAGTAAAGTCGGGTCGTTGGCCGATATGCGGGCCAGAGCTTCCGTGCGCAGAATCTGGTTGGGCGGATCGACTCGGCCATATTTTATGTCGCGCTTATAGCCCGAGGGAAGTATCACCACATTGTCATCCGAAGTGAGTCTCACCAGGTCATGGTAAAGATAACCCGCGTCGTCGAGCGAGTCGCCTATCACCAGCACCGGCACACCTTTCTTTACCGGCAGTAGCGCGGAGGCCATGAGAAGCGGGGCTGACGAGCCGGCGAGTCGGGTGAGGGCTATGTCTCCCTCTTTTGCAAAAGCCGATTTCAGGGCTTTGGCTCTTACCGGAGTGAGAAACAGTTTTTTCAGCGCTGTGAGCTGTTGAGAATCGGAATTGACGGATGTAGTCATTTTTCTTGCTTACGGAGCAGGGCGTTATATCTGGCCGGATCTGAAAGTATGGTTATTGCGCTATCTACGCAATTGTCGTTGCGCAGGGTATAGATGATTTCTCCTTTTGTGAAATAATAGCGTGACACGATTTCACGGGCAAGATAATCTGCAATCACCTTGCGCTGGGTGTCGAGGTCGCGCGAAAGGGGATGTTTGAGCATCGCTTCGAGACGGTCGAACTCGGCGTTGAGGCTGTCACTCTGATAACCCTCGATCTTGGCGGTGGAACGGAGTTGTTTAAGCATCTGTTCGCACACGCGGTCATACTGAAATTTCTCCGGATCGATAGAGTT
>JAIDXU010000228.1 GCA_029058455.1 Paramuribaculum sp. | reverse complement strand
CAAAATTTACCCGCCTCTCTTGGCCTTTTTAAGATAAATTTTCTACTCACTTATTTTGCTGCTGCAAACTTAGAGCTATTTTTATCTGTAAACCAATTAGTTAGCCAACGAGGGGATGACCGCGGCACCAAAATGCAAAATGCAATCTGAAATCTTAAAACCAAGGTTGTGTTATATTGATAACCTGAGGGTTCTTGCTTGTTTTTTAGTATTGCTTACTCATTCAACGATGCCCGCTATCGATCCTGAAAGAGAAGGAGTGTGGATGTTTGGAATTTCGTTTATTGGAAGCCCTTTCTCAGAATTGTTTTTGGCTTTGTCAGGCACTGTCCTTCTACCCGTAAGAATTGGAATTAAGCAATTCTATAAACGGAGATTTGCTAAATTATTACCTCCATTGTTTATATGGTCTACGCTGGGTATAGCATTATATACGGTAACTCAAGATATGTCGTGGAATGAGGCATTAAGCAAAATCATCCGTATTCCTCTGCAACCAGCAATCGGAGTGTATTGGTTTGTATATGCAATGGCCGGACTATACTTACTTGCGCCGTTCATATCACCATGGCTTAATCAATCATCAAAGAGGCAAATAGAGTTATTTCTTGGCCTTTGTTCAATTAATATGTTGCTGCCATGGATTATACATTTTATACCTAATCTTACGTCTGCTTTTAAAGTTGACGGAAATTATTATTGGGCATTATGTTACTTTGGCGGTTTTCTTTCATACTGGTTATTAGGAGTATATTTGAAAAGATATCCGATCAAAATTGGATTTAACTTGAGGTGGCTGATTTTATTTGTCGGAATGATTGCCTATCCAATTGCTATATATTTAATTAAATTAAAAGGAGGTGATGTTGAAGTATTGCTTGGAAATCTTCAAATCGGCAGTGTCTTTTTTGTGGCATTTCTTTATACGATAATGCAGAATATAAGATTAAGTGTGGGTGTGCAACGAGTCCTCACTCGAATAGCTAAATATTCATTCGGGATTTATCTGACGCATATTTATATAGCGAGAGAACTGTATTGGAATATATTTAGTGATGGAAAAATACATATTTTCCCTCGAACCTTTATTATAGCATTACTCACACTCCTGACAGGATATTTGCTGACCTATCTTCTTTCACTTATACCGAAAGGAAAGTACATTACAGGCGTATAACTGAGTAACATTTAGCTGCGCAGGTAATGTCGGGTTGTTTCTCGGCAAACGTTAGGGTTTGATGAGCAGTTTCTTTACGGTTCCGTCGGGGTGGCGGATAATTGTGATGCCTTTGGTGGGGTGGGACAGCGGCTGTCCGTAGATGGTGTAATAGGTCGGGGTAGCTTGGGGTTGAGATGCCTTTATTTCATCTATTTTGCCCCAGTCGTCGATAGTTGAGTGTTTATAAACTCCCGCCACTTTCGCCACAAGAGGTTTGGAGGCGCCCCATAGGGTCAGGAGGCATATTTGAGGCAGTTTGCCGGATTGAATCATTGACGGCTCGAGGTCAAATCTGAACTCGGTTGACTCGGCCGGAAGTTCAACGCTCCCGGTGCCGGTCCAAAATGCCACATTCCAACCCCTATTGACAGGCTCGGCAAATTTTATCAAAATATAGTCGCAGTCGGTCACATCAATATCCATCATCTTAAATGCAATCTGAAGATCGCCGTTGGCTGTATAGGTAGTGTAGTCAGGGCCTTTTTCCATTAAGGTGCGGGCAAAATCATCATACTGCTGCCCTTGATCCTGAGGAATCTCAACCAATATTCCATCCTCTTCCTCGGGAATATTATCCGGGTCAATATCCGTGACTTCACTATTTATAGCGTCAGCCTGAGAGTCGGTTGAGTGAATGGCAAGGTGAGTGAACTTGTCGGCAGCATCATCCTTAACAATAGTGATTTTATATTCGCCGTATTTATCCACGGCAAAAGGCATAACCACCGGTTTGCTCACTTCTCCAATCATGTTGAGAAGCACATGGTTGTCATTGAGATCTTTAAGCTGAATATGGATTTTATGGCCTTCGGTGCCTTCTGATTCAAACATCAGTTTATAATATCCGGCAGCAAATTGCAAGGATGGATAGACATTATTGTCGGCATTGTTTTCTTTTTTAGGGAGGCCATAACGGAATGTCTTGCCTTTGTTGGAAACTTTCCAATTGTGTTGTTTAGGGTTAAAGCCGTCGGTATCTAAATTGAGTCTCTATTTCAGGGTTTTGTCGCAGGGATCTTTAAGAGTGAATTGACTCATGAAATTCCACATCGTGATGGCGGAATTGCCCTCTTCGGTCTTGTCGGTGAAGTCATTGTGTCCCATGCCGTCGATTTCATAATACACATAAGGAAATCCTCCCTCGCCGGCTGAGTAGACACTTTTTGTGTATTTGCCTGTAACTTCGGTTATTTCGGGTATCGGATTACAACCGTTGCGCGCCACCATATTGTCGCGAATCACAGGCATACAGGAATATTTTACGAAATCATCACTTTTGCCATGAATATGAAGAAACGGCACGGGGCGCTCGCCGATGGTGTGATGATGAAATTCGTTGAGCTGAAAACCGCTGATAGAGGCAAAGGCCGCGAAAATGTCGGCAGCGGCGCTTGTGTTGGCATAGGTCATCATGCCGCCGTTTGAGAATCCGCAGCAATAAACCCTGTCGAGATCGATATGATATTCATTATCAACAGCCTTGATTATGGCTTTGAAAAATTCGGTGTCCTCATTTGCTTCTCCTGAGGCGTTCCATCCCGGTGTGTAGCCTCCGAAAATAGGGAAATACTGATCGTTGCCCTGAGGATAGACCACGATACAACCCTCGGAGTCAGCTACTGACATGCGGAATGGAGTTCGGTCGGTGTGATGTCCCGCCGCCCCGTGAAGGCTTATGACGAGGGGAGGATTCTTGCTTACATTGTCAGGAACATATAATATATATTTCCTCTCCTGATTATTGACGGTTATATGTCGTTCAGTATTTACTTTCGCTGCCGAAGCATAGCCGATAGCGAGAGTCAGCATACAGAGGGCTGATATTACTCTTATTTTCATAGATGAAATTATAGTGAGAGGCGGAGGCCGCCGAGAATAGTGAAGCCGGGCATTTCATAGCCGCGGTTTATGACATAGCGGGCGTTGGTGATGTTTTCCATATTAACCGACAGGTCGACATAGCGGCAGAGTGTGTAGGTGAGTTTGAGATTGACCAGTGCATAGTTCTGATATTTTATATCTTCTGCCACAAACAGATGAGCTACTCCCTTGAGATCGGCATCCACACGCAGCCGAGTTACAGGATTCCACTGCGCGCCGACATAATATTGCTGACGGGGCGCTCCGGTGAGGTTGGAGAGCGAGGTATGTAGAAAGCTATAGGAGGCAAACAGCCACAGGTTGTCGACGGGATGACTGTTGGCCGACAGCTCGATGCCCTTGTTGATAAATCGTCCCGTGTTGACATTTTTCATATCTACAACCTGAATCATATTTCTACCGCGACTGTAATAGAGGGTGAGGTCGGCCGAGAAATAGCGCGAGAAGTTTTTTGAGACCGACAGGTCGTAGTTTATCATTTTCTCAGGCTGGAGATCGGGGTTGGCCATACGATATAGATAGAGCTCGCGGAAGGAGGGATTGCGATAGCCCATCGCCACTGTACCCTTCAGGGATAGTATTTCGGCGGGATTGAGTGCGAAGCCAAACTGAGGCACCCATTGGGTTTTAAATTTATCGCTGTTGGCCATTCTCAGGCCACCGTTAAGGTTGATGAGATTGGCGGCAATGGATTTTGACAGAGTGAGATAGGGAGAGTATTCGGTGATTGTCTTGGTTGAGATGGTCGCCATAGCTCCGGGGGTGTGATTAACTCCTCCCGAGGTGGGTATTTGTCCGGAATAGGTGTCGAAATCAAAACCGAGGGTGCCGGAGAATCCGAGCGGTAACCTAATATTCTGATAGGCTGTTACTCCCAGGCGGCTGTCGGTTGAGTGAAAGTGGCGCGGATCGTCAATGAAGTGGTTACCATAGTTGCCGTAAACTCTTATCTGACCTGTGGTGTTCTCATAGCGGTTGGTGACTGACAGCGAGGCCGCTCCGCGCAAAACATTCTGGTGGTATATGTCGCTTGACTCGGGATTGCTCAGTGTAGGATAGATCGGGTCGTTTCCGATAAATTGCATGAACGTGTAATCGGCTCCGAGTTTCCATTGCGATGAAAGGTCATATCCCGCTTTGGCATAAAGATCTGTCTGCTTGAAATCGAGTTTTTTCAGGTTTCCGTCGGTGCGGTTGTAGGAAACCGATACGAGCGATGAGAACTTTCCGTAGCGGGCGCTGCCGGTTAGCGATGACAGCCATGTGTTATATGAGCCGTATTGTGAGGATAATGTGGCTTTAATCCCTTTACGATTAGCATCTTTTGTGATAATGTTGATAGCTCCCGCCATAGCGTTTGAGCCATAGATTACTGATCCGGGACCTCTCAACACCTCTACACGTTCCACATATTCCTTGTTATAGAAATCGGCGATGTGGTGGGAATAGATACCGGCAAACTGGGGCTGACCGTCAACCATCATCAGCACGGCACTCGCCCTGTCGCCACCAACACCGCGCAGCTTGATATGTCCCGATCCTCCGTTGCTGACACCGAAGCCGAAGATACTCCTTTCAGAGATAAAAAGACTCGGCACTACGCCTGATATGGCCGATAGGACTTGCTGGCGACCGGTAGAGTTAAGTCGCTCAGGTCCTACAACCGATACCGAATAGGGGAGAAGATTTTTTGAAATTCCGGCGTTTGTGCCGGTCACCACCACTTCACCGAGCGAGCGTATGGAATCGGGCGATTCTCCTTGCGCAACAGCAGGGAAAATTGTGGCGAGAAAAACAATGGCTGCAAACCTGCCGAATTTCATTCCTTAAATCAGGATTATTTATCCAGATCAATTATCTCATAGTTGAGAGAGCCGAGACCGATAGCTGCCGCGTGATCAATAGTGTGGGTACCGTGGCGGCTTTTGATACGCTCTATCAGTGGGGCATTGTCGTTTCCCTCAGAGGGGTGCATGTTGAAGATAATGTCAACACATGCCTTGTCGAGAGCCACGGGGTCGGTCGAGGCGAGGATACCGTAATCTTTGAGAAGCACGTCAGAGGGATGACCGTCGCAGTCACAATCAACCGACATGTTGTTCATTACATTGATATATACTATATTATCGCCAAAGTAATCGTCAACTGCCTGAGCTGCGGCTGCCATCGACTCAAGAAAAAGATCCTGTTCGGCTATGTTCGACCACAATGTCTCTACATCTTCGGTTTTTCCGGCCGAATGGATATAAGCCTTACCCTCGGATGAGGCTACACCTATACTTGCGTTTTTGAGCACACCGCCGAAGCCGCCCATGGCGTGGCCTTTGAAATGGGCGAGATTAACCATATAGTCATAGCGGGGCAGGTGGTTTCCTACAATGTCATATTTTATGTGGCGACGGTCGCGCACGGGAATTTTCATCTGTCCTTCATCATCCATGAGGTCAACCGGGGCGATTGAATCAAAGCCGTGTTCGTGGATTGTCTGCCAGTGAGCTTCGCTGGTGTTGCGCTTACCGGCATAGGCGGTGTTACACTCCACTATTGTGCCTCTCACCGTGTCGACAAGCGCGCTTATCAGTTTAGGACTTAGGTAGTTGGGGTTCCCTGATTCGCCGGTGCTGATTTTTACGGCAACTCTGTGACCGTCGGCGGGGCGGTTGAGGGCCTTATAGATTTTAACAAGCGCTTCGGGCGAAATCTCCCGGGTCATGTAAACTTTTGACTGTGCGTTAGAAACCATTGCTATAAACAATGCGGCTGCAAGTAGTAATATCTTTCCTTTCATAAGATTGCTTTATTATAATCCAGCTGCAAATTTACGCAAAATTCCTCAAATTAAGTTATGTCGGGGTATATTGATGTATTCTGGAGAGTGGATGAGTCTGCAGTTGAAAAATAATTAGCTTATATGCTAATTGTGTCGAAAAATTGTTATACCTTTGTATAAAAATAATATGGCAAAAAGATCATTAAAATTAGAACCGGTAAAAGCTTCACCAATAGCAAGTCTTTA
>JAIDXU010000227.1 GCA_029058455.1 Paramuribaculum sp. | reverse complement strand
GTTTATGATGACGCTTATGCCAAAGCTATCGAGCTTCAGAAAGAGCATGGCTACACTTTCGTTCACCCCTTCGACGATCCCCTCGTAATCGCAGGTCAGGGCACCATCGGCCTTGAAATCCTTGAAGAAATGCCCGATGTTGAAGCTGTCGTTGTGCCTATCGGTGGCGGCGGTCTTATCGCCGGCGTGGCTTTCACCCTCAAGACCCTCAAGCCCGACATCAAGATCTATGGTGTGCAGGCTGAAGGCGCTCCCTCAATGGAAGAATCAGTCAAGAAAGGCGAGCGTATTCATCTCGACAGCGTTTCGACCATTGCCGACGGTATTGCCGTTAAGGAGCCGGGTGTAAACACCTATGAGATGGTTCAGAAATATGTCGACAAAGTTGTTACCGTAAGCGATGACGAAATCGCTGCCGCCATTCTCTTCCTCATCGAAAAACAGAAACTCGTTTCGGAAGGTGCCGGTGCAGTTCCTATGGCAGCCGTATTGTTCGACAAAGTACCCGTCAAAGGTAAAAAGGTTGTATGTCTCGTTTCAGGCGGCAACATCGACGTTACTTCGCTCAACCGTGTAGTAACCCGCGGATTGGTGAAAGCCGGCCGTGACTGCACTCTCGAAGTCACTACCGCCGACAAACCCGGTCAGCTCGCCGAAATCTGTAACATCATCGGCGAAAAAGGCGGCAACATTCTCTCGGTTAATCACGAGCGCTATAACTCTAACACCCAGATTAACGGTTGTCAGCTTCACATCGAACTTGAAACCCGCAATACAGAGCACGTCAATGAAATCAAGGAAGCCCTCCGCGGCGCCGGTTTCGAAGTGGCCTGAACAGTTACAAATAGGCTGAAATTCCAATTTCCACCCCATGAGATTGGAATAAATCAGAAATAATTTCGCAGAAATTCCGTTTGCCGACGGAATTTCTGCTTTTTTAATAGATTTTCTCCCATAAATCACTATTATAATACATAACTTTGAACCAAATTTCATCACACTCTCCATTCCCACACAGAAATAACGATTTATAAAGTTTTCACAGAACTTAAACTTTCATGATTATCACCACCACCAATAGGGTAACCGCGGCGGCTGTCGCTGTTTTGGCTTCGTGGTCGGCAACTTTCGCCCAAACGGCACCGACCGACTCCCTTACCCTGACTCTCGACCAGTGTCTGGCAATCGCCCTTGATTCAAATCCTACTATTAAGATCGCGGATATCGAAATCACCCGCGTGGATTATGACAAGAAATCGACCATCGGCAAATTATTTCCAACCATTAGCTTTGACGGCAACTATGGCCGCACATTGGCCAAACAGACCATGTATATGAGCTTCTCCGGAATGGGAGGCATGGGAGGCGGAAGCAGCGAAGGCTCCGACGATAATTCCGAATCCCCCAAGCCGAGTTCTTCGGGCGACGGAGGCATTAAAGTAGGTCTCGACAATACATATTCGGTGGGCTTTTCGGCCGGTCTGCCCCTTATCGCTCCGCAGCTCTGGGCCTCGCTCAAACTTTCCGACACCCAGATACTCGAATCTGTTGAAAAAGCGCGTCAGTCGCGTCTCTCTCTCGCCAACCAGGTCAAGGCCGCCTACTATACCTTGATTTTCGCCGAAGATTCCCGCCGGGTAATTCAGCAGAATTATGAGATGGCCGCCTACACTGCCCGCCAATATAAACTAAGATATGAGCTTACCGGAACGGCATCGGAATTTGACACTCTCCGCACCGCAGTGGCCATGCGCAACATCGAGCCTCAGATCACCCAGGCCGACATCGCCGTAAGACAAGCCCGTCTGCAACTCAACATACTTATGGGTATCGATGCCGCAACCACGGTCAAAACACCCGTGAGCCTCGAAGAGCTCGAAAGCTCGCTTGCCGAGAAACTTCTCTCTCTCGATCTCGGTCTTGAAAACAACACCGACCTCAAACTGCTCGACATCCAGTCACTGCAGCTCAAACAAGCCACAAAAATAGCAAAGCTTGCGTTCGTGCCCACGCTTTCACTCGCGTTCAACTACAACTGGACCTCAATGTCAAACGGCACCCCCTTCAAGGATCTCCGCTGGAATCCTTATTCACAGATCGGTCTGTCGCTCTCGGTGCCTCTGTTTCAGGGCGGACAGCGCTATAATGCCGTCAAGCAGTCACAGATACAGCAACAGCAACTGGCTTGGCAACGCGACTATCTAAAACAGTCGCTCACATCTCAGGTCGACATCTCGCTCAAAAACATTCAGCTCAATCTCAAGCAGATCGGTTCGTGCGCCCTCAATGTCGAGCAGGCTTCTGAGGCCTACCGCATAAGCCGCGAAAGCTTCGATCTCGGTGCTGCCACCTATCTCGACCTGCGTGACTCCGAGCTGGCTCTCACCCAGGCCAAACTCGCCCGCCTTCAGGCTATCTACAACTATCTCGTGGCCTTCTCCGAACTTGAATATCTCGTAGGCAACGAAAGCAAGTAACTCCTCTCACGATTCTCCAACCATTAACCCGATAATCACAATACTCCAACATAATGTCACACCGAATTACCAATTTAGCAATTCTCTCAGTTTCTACCGCCTTAATGCTCGGAAGCTGCTCGAAATCAAAAAACGAACAGCTTGTTGTAGTTGAGGAGATACCCGTAGTGGAACTCGACGTAGCCCATAGCACCGAAGTGCCACGCACAGGTGAATATACAGCCACCGTCGAGGCTTTCAAGACAAACAATATCTCATCATCCACTCCCAATCGAATCAAGTCAATCAAGGTAGATGTGGGCTCGAAGGTCTCGGCCGGAGAAGTTCTCGTTGTGCTCGACGACGCCTCGATCGAACAGCTCAGAGTGAGACTCGAGAATATGGAACGTGAATATAATCGCGCCGCCAAACTGCTTGAAATAGGTGGTGGCACCCGTCAGGCCGTCGACAATGCCCGCACAGAGCTTGAAGCCGCTCGTCGCCAATATGACAATCTTAAGGAAAACACCATTCTCACCTCCCCTATCTCAGGCGTGGTGACTGCCCGCAACTATGATCCGGGCGACATGACCGGCAATCTCCCCATTCTCACCGTTGAGCAGGTCAAGCCCCTCAAGGTTATCGTAAATATCTCTGAGAGCGAATTTACCAAAGTGCATGAAGGCATGGACGTAAGCCTCAGTTTCGACGTTTACGGCGACGAGCGCTTCCCCGGCAAGGTATATCTCATTCACCCCACTATCGATCCCGCCACCCGCACATTCACAGTCGAGGTGACTATCCCCAACACCGACAACCGTATTCTCCCCGGCATGTTTGCCAGAGTATATATCAACTTCGGCACCTCGAACCATGTTGTCGTGTCCGACCGCGCGGTTGTGAAACAGAGCGGCTCCGCCAACAGATATGTATATGTGTTCAATCCCGCCGACTCGACAGTTAGCTACAATAAGGTGGAACTCGGCCAGCGTATCGGCGACACCTACGAGCTTCTTTCGGGTGTTAACGACAACGACTTTATCGTAATCACCGGCCAGACCCGCCTCATCGACGGCTCAAAGGTTGAAGTTCTCAAAGACAAATAATCTCTCCCCCCATTTTTACAAAAATAATCTTCATTATCATCATATCTTAGAAAATGAGCCTTTATTCCAGTGCCGTCAAGCGACCCGTGATGACAATTCTCTGCTTTGTAGCAGTGATGATTCTCGGTCTGTATTCGCTGTCGCGCCTCCCTATCGACCTCTATCCCGATATCGAGACCAACACCATCATGGTGATGACCGCATATTCGGGCGCCTCAGCCTCAGATATAGAGCAGAATGTTACCCGCCCGCTCGAGAACATTCTTAACTCGGTCAACGACCTTAAACACATAACTTCGAAATCACGCGAAAACATTTCGCTGATAACCCTTGAATTTGAATATGGCAAGGACATCGACGTATTGACCAACGACGTGCGCGACAAGCTCGACATGGTCAAAAGCTCGCTGCCCGACAATGCTGAAAACCCGGTGATATTCAAATTCTCAACCGACATGATTCCTATTCTGCTTCTGTCGGTCAAAGCCACCGAGAGTATGCCGGGTCTCTACAAAATTCTCGACGATGCGGTGGCAAACCCTCTCGCCCGTGTGTCGGGCGTGGGTTCGGTGTCGATCTCAGGTGCTCCCAAACGTGAGATTCATATATATGTCGACCCCGTGAAGCTCGAGGCCTACGGTCTCACGATCGAAGGCATTTCGCAGATCATTGCCGCCGAAAACCGCAATATTCCCGGCGGTACCTTCGACATCGGCAGCGATACCTATTCGCTGCGTGTGCAGGGCGAATTTTCCAACTCCGACGAAATGGCGAAGATCGTGGTGGGAACTGCCAACGGCAAATCCATCTTTCTTCAGGATGTAGCCACCATCGATGATTCACTCGAGGAGCGCGCCCAGCAGACCTTTAACAACGGTTCGAAAGGCGCGATGATCGTGATTCAGAAACAGAGCGGCGCCAACTCGGTTGAAATCTCCAACAAGGTGGTGAAGATGCTCCCCTCCCTCCAGAAGCGACTTCCCGCCGACGTTGAGCTCGGCAGCATTGTCGACACCTCCGACAATATCCGCAACACTATCGCCACCCTGGTTGAAACCGTGCTCTATGCGCTGCTGTTCGTGGTGATCGTGGTGTTTGCATTCCTCGGCCGATGGAGAGCCACCCTTATCATCACCATCACCATTCCTATCTCGCTCATAGCCTCGTTTATCTATCTCGCCGTCACCGGCAATTCGCTCAACATCATCTCGCTCTCGGCGCTCTCGATTTCGATCGGTATGGTGGTCGACGACGCGATTGTGGTGCTTGAAAACGTCACTACCCACATCGAGCGAGGTTCCAATCCCAAACAGGCGGCTGTTCACGGCACCAATGAGGTGGCCGTATCGGTTATCGCCTCTACGCTCACCCTTCTCGCGGTATTCTTCCCCCTCACAATGGTTACCGGCATGACCGGCGTGCTCTTCCAGCAGCTCGGATGGATGGTATGTATAATGATGATCATTTCAACCATCTGCGCCCTTTCGCTCACCCCAATGCTCTGCTCGCAATTGCTGCGCAAAGGTGTGAAACACGGCAAATTCTACACCATCTTCTTCACTCCCATCAACAAGGGCCTCGACGCCTTTGACAACGGATATGCCCGTCTGCTCAACACCGTGGTGTCACACAAACGCACAGTCATCATCACCTGTCTGCTTATATTCACAGGCTCGCTGTTCCTGCTCCGCATGGTGGGCACCGAGTTCATCCCCACTGCCGACGACGGCCGTCTCGGTGTGAGTCTCGAGCTTCCGATTGGCACCCGCGTGGAAATAGCTAACGAATCAGCCCGTCAGCTTGCAGAGCTCTGGAATGAGAAATATCCCGAAATAAGCACTCTCAACTACACCACCGGCTCCGCCTCAAGCGACAACACCTTTGCCTCACTCTCCGACAACGGCCCCCACATCATTTCAATGCACATCAAGCTCGTTGATCCCGGCGAGCGTGACCGCAAGCTCACCGAAATCGCCGCTGAAATGCGGAAGG
>JAIDXU010000226.1 GCA_029058455.1 Paramuribaculum sp. | reverse complement strand
TAAGAGATTAAGGTAATATTATGATTAATGATTTATAATTTTCAATCATGAGGCTTCGACCTCATATTCAATGTCAAGCTCATTGAGCGAATCGGTCAACTCTCGGCTGAGTTTCACCCTCATCTGAGATGTGAGCTTTATCCATCGGTGGCTGTCAGGATCAAGGAGCTTGATGTTAAGATAGCCTTCTCCGGGTTGACTGTCGCTGCCGACAGGCACGAAGAGAGATTCTTTGAGTATGTTATGGAGCGGCGATTGGAATTGGTCGGCACTGATTTTGAGTGTGATGCCACTCACAAGTTTTCCCCTCACCTCGTCGAGCGGTACGATCGATCCGATCGAAAATCTTGCTTCATTGTTATATCGCTGCTCAAAGCTACCTCTTATAAGCACCTTGGTGCCCGGTTCGCAATAAACACTGAAGTTGTAGTAGTCTTTGCCGAATAATGCAAATTCGTGTGAGCCCGTGAAATCTTCAACTTTCATTTTCCCGAATGGATCACCTCGTTTGGTAGTGCCTTTGGTAAAGTCAACTACCATGCCTCCGAAGCTCATCGGCACACCGATAGCGATGGCGGGAGAGTCTTCATCAGAGGAGTTGAGCATGCTGAGGTGATTGCAGCCGTAGGTCAGGTCGAGATAATAACTGTCGAGCGGATGAGCAGACAGATAATGTCCAACCAATTCGCGTTCCTGCTCGAGACGGTGGGCCGATGTCCATGCCGGAGAATGTATGATCGGAGGACGGCCGGAGGTTGAGATAGAATCATCATCGCCAAATAGCGACATGCTTTGTTTCTGTCGGTCGCTTTGGAACAGCTGTCCGTAACGCAGCAACACTTCACTCATTTGCTCGCCTTTGGCATTCTGGGCAAAGAAATCCTCGCGTTGAATCTCGTTAGAGAAACAGTCGAAAGCGCCGGCAAGAGCGAGATTCTCAAATATGCGACGGTTTACACAACCGGCCGGTATTCTCTCTACAAAATCATAGATAGAGGTAAAGGGACCACCGCTGTTGCGAACATTGATAATGTCGTTGACAACGTTTTCACCCACGCTTTTGATTGCGGCGAGACCGAAGCGTATGTCGCCCTCCTTGTTGACACCGAAAGCGGCGAAACTTTCGTTTACGTCGGGACCTTTGACCGGTATGTGCATTTTGCGGCACTCATCCATAAATCCGGTGAGTTTGGCTGAATCGTTGCGGTTGCGGGTAAGCACCGCTGCCATATATTCGGCGGGATAGTTGGCTTTGAGATATGCAGTCTGAAAGGCCACCCAACTGTAGCATGTGGCATGGCTCTTGTTAAACGCGTAACTGGCGAATTTTTCCCAGTCAGCCCATATTTTTTCAAGCACTTCGGGTGAGTGTCCGTTAGCCTGACCGCCGCTGAGGAACTTTGTCTTGAGCGCGTTCATCTTTTCGATGAGTTTCTTACCCATCGCTTTACGCAGGGTGTCGCTCTCACCTCGGGTAAAGTTGGCGAGCAGACGCGACAGCAGCATGACTTGTTCCTGATAAACGGTAACGCCGTAGGTGTCTTTAAGATAAGTCTCCATTACCGGAATGTCGTAGACAATAGGCGATTTGCCATGTTTACGGGCGATAAAGTCAGGAATATAGTCCATAGGGCCGGGACGATAGAGGGCGTTCATGGCTATGAGATCCTCAAAGGTAGAGGGCTGCAGTTCTCGCAGATATTTCTGCATACCGGCCGATTCAAACTGGAAAGTACCGGTGGTGCGCCCTTCGCAATATAACTTATAGGTAGCCTTATCGTCAATAGGTATGTTTTCAGGGTCAATGTCAATGCCGCGGGTGAGCTTGATGTTTTTAACAGCTTCCTTGATAATTGAGAGGGTTTTGAGACCGAGGAAGTCCATCTTGATAAGGCCGGTTTCTTCAATTACCGAGCCCTCATATTGGGTGACGATGATTTTTTTCTTTGAGTCTGAAGCCTTGTCGACCGCTGTGCTGACAGGAACCCAATCGGTAACATCATCGCGACATATAATCACACCGCATGCGTGAACACCTGTGTTGCGCATATTACCTTCGAGCTGTCGGGCGAATTTCAGGGTTTCCCTGATTATGGGATTCTGGCTGTTGAGTTCCGATTCAAATTCAGGCACATAACTGTAGCAGTTGCCGAGCGTGGGCTTGAGTTCCTTGCCGTTGACTACCGGCATACGCTTGGGTATCAGTTTGGTGAGTCGGTCGCTCTCCGAAATGGGAAGCTCTTCCACTCGGGCCACATCTTTAATAGCCGATTTGGCGGCCATGGTGCCGTAGGTGATGATATGGGCTACTTTTTCCTCACCGTATTTTTCGGTTACATAGCGAAGCACATCCGCACGGCCGTCGTCATCGAAGTCAATATCGATATCAGGCAGAGAAATACGGTCGGGGTTCAGAAATCTCTCAAACAGAAGATCATATTTTATAGGGTCGATCTGGGTTATGCCGAGACAATAAGCCACACAGCTTCCTGCCGCTGAGCCACGACCCGGACCCACGCTTACGCCGAGCTGATTGCGGGCGGCGTTGATAAAGTCCTGCACAATGAGAAAGTATCCCGGAAAACCCATCGTTTTCATGATGTGGAGCTCAAATTTTATGCGCTCCTTAAGCTCCGGGGTAAGCTGAGAACCATATCTGCGCTCGGCTCCTTCATAGGCGAGTTTGCTGAGATAGTCGGCTTCAAATTTTATGCGGTAAAGCTTGTCATAGCCGCCAAGCTTTTCGATTTTCTTACGCGCTTCTTCCTGACTCATCACCTCGTTTCCGTTTTCATCGTGGGTAAACTCATCAAAAAGTTCCTGTTCGGTTATGCGTGAACGGTATTCCTCCTCGGTTCCAAACTCGGCCGGAATAGCAAAGTTAGGCATAATAGGCCCGTGGTCAATCGAATAGGTCTCAACCTTGTCGAGAATTTCAGATGTATTGGCCAGCGCTTCAGGTATATCCGCAAAGAGAG